>JBAYOJ010000094.1:0-8649 GCA_041678385.1 Burkholderiaceae bacterium
CAGGCTACGGACATGGCCAAGACCCACCACCGCCGGCACATTCAAACTGCGCGCGACAATGGCCGTATGCGATGTGGGGCCGCCCAGATCAGTGAGAAAGGCGGCAAAGCGGGCCCCTTTCAAACGCATCATGTCGGCTGGCGAAATGTCACGCGCCACCACGATCAAGGGGTCATCCGAGGCGTCCACGGTTTCAGCGTTGGCAAGCAGGCTGGTAGTACCCGACAGTACCCGCAACACCCTTTCGATCACCTGACGGATATCGGCGCTACGTTCGCGCAGGTATTCGTCTTCCATGGAAGCAAACTGTTCGGCCAGTATCTGGCCCTGGGTCGTCAAGGCCCATTCGGCGTTGTAATGCCGTTCGCGGATGAAGTCGCAAGCCTGTTGGCTCAGCATGGGGTCTTCAATCAGCAGGCGATGCACATTCAATAAAGGCTCGACCTCGCGCGGCGCGTCGGCCGGCAGCGTTTCGATCAATGTCTGAAGGTCCTGACTGGCGCGGGAAACCGCCTCTTCCAGACGTGCGCACTCGGCTTCCACATCTTCATCAAGAATACGGTAGTGAGCGACTTCCAGTGCTGCCGCGCTCATGATGGCGGCCCGGCCGATGGCATAGCCTTTCACGACGCCCTGCCCCTGCATGCAGACCATGGACGAGAAATGATGGCTATCGGCGTGCGAAGACGTCGCCGTCATGCTGGTGCTCATTCCGGTTCACCGAATTTGTTGTCAAACAGCTTGCGGATTTCTTGCAGTGCGAGTTCCGCATCCTCACCCTCGGCGTCCACCGTCACGGTGGTACCCAGCCCGGCAGCCAGCATCATGACCCCCATAATGCTTTTTGCGTTTACCCGCTGATTACCACGGGCGATATACACCTCGGACTGGAAGCGCCCTGCGACCTGCGTCAATTTTGCTGCGGCGCGCGCATGCAGCCCAAGCTTGTTGCTGATGACAATATCAATGGATGGCATGATGTTGTTGTCGTTTTTCCGGTGGCTGACGGCAGTGTGAAGCGAGATGCCCTATACCAGGGACGCGGCATCGACGATGCCCCTTACCGCTGCGTGTCGGATGGTTTCACTGAATTTTTCCGGATCGTCCTGATTGTCGGTAAGTGCCTTGAGTACCATGCAAAGGTTGGTACCGGTCACCAGATGACCCTGTGTGCCCTGATCTGCCGCCCGGGCGAGCGCCTTGCGAGCGATGTTGAACGGTGTGGCTCCGAAAATATCGGATAGCACCAGGATGGCACGTTCCGATTGCTCTGTCAGGACGCCGGTGAGGCGTCTCGCGGCCACTTCCGGGTTCTCGTCGGGCACGACGTCGAACACGGTCAGTTGCGGTTCGCGGCCAAGCACATGCGCCGCGCATTGTGCAAACGCGCGGCCCAGAGGTTCATGCATGACCAATATGATGCGGGCCATTCAGGCTCCTGCCGCCCTTTCCAGCGCCTGGGCGAAAAAATCACCAACGTCGCAATCTGTCTGTTCGGTGATTTCGACGAAACAGGTGGGGCTGGTGACATTGACTTCCGTCAGGTAATCACCGATGACGTCCAGGCCGACCACCAGCAGACCTCGCTCGACCAGACGTGGGCCAATATATTGCGCAATTTCGCGATCACGGTCGGTGAGTTCTTGGGCGACACCACGGCCGCCTGCTGCGAGATTGCCACGGGTTTCGCCAGCAAGCGGAATGCGCGCCAGCGAAAACGGCACGACCTCACCGCCAATCAACAATATGCGCTTGTCACCATTCACGATCTCAGGGATGTAACGCTGCGCCATGATGCTGCGATGACCGTCATGCGTGAGCATTTCCAGGATGCTGCCAAGATTGTGCTCGTTTGGATGCAAACGGAAGACGCCCGTACCGCCCATGCCATCAAGTGGCTTGACCACGACATCGCCGTAGCGCTGGTGAAAGGCGCGCAAACGTTTCATGTCCCGCGTGACCAGCGTCGGCGCCGTGAACTGCGAAAACTCGGTGATGGCAAGTTTTTCCGGGTGATTGCGAATGGCCGCCCCCGAATTGAACACGCGCGCACCCTGAGCTTCGGCATATTCGAGCAAATGGGTGGCGTAGACGTATTCCATGTCGAATGGGGGATCTTTGCGCATGATTACCGCGTCAAAGTCCGCCAGTAACGCTTCAGTGGCAGAACCCACGTCACGCCACCAGGACGCACCATGCAAGTCGGCCCCGGCTACAAGCTCGATGGCTTGCGCCAATGCCTTGACGGCACCTTCATCGATATACAGATCAGGCTGATAGGCCACGCTCAGGCGATGCCCGCGCGCCACCAGGGCGCGCATCATGGCGACTGAGGAATCCTTGTAGGCCTTCAGCGAAGGCAGCGCATCAATGATGAACAATACGTGCATGGCGCACCTGTAAAATCGCCCGTCGCGACACACACGACGGGCCTGTGGCCGGGGCATACCCGGTGATTTCAGGCAAACCCGGCCGGCGGCCCTGGGGATGCCTGCGCTGGCGCCCGATCAGTTGGCCGCTTCGCCCGGCTTGACGGCTTTTTTGCGCGGCGCAAGCACCATGACCATTTGCCGGCCCTCAAGCTTGGGCATGGATTCGACCTGACAGAGTTCGCCAAGGTCGTCGCGCACCCGTTCGAGTACACGCATACCTAATTCCTGGTGAGCCATTTCGCGGCCCCGGAAGCGCAACGTGACTTTTGCCTTGTCGCCTTCTTCAAGGAAGCGCTTGAGATTGCGCATCTTCACTTGATAGTCGCCTTCATCGGTTCCGGGACGGAATTTGACTTCCTTTACCTGGATGATTTTCTGCTTGGCTTTGGCTTCTTGTTGGCGCTTCTGCTCTTGGTATTTGAACTTGCCGTAATCCATGAGCTTGCATACGGGCGGCGAAGCATTGGGCGCGATCTCGACAAGATCGACCTCGTGTTCTTCGGCCATTTGCATTGCTTCAGACGTTCTTACGACGCCGAGCTGTTCACCATCCAATCCAATGAGTCGCACCTCGGAAATTCGAATTTCACCATTGATGCGATGAGCTTTATCGGTTGCGATATCTAAGACTCCTAGAATGATCAATCAATTCGGGCCGTGCGCTTGATTGCGCGTTCAGGCCCGGGTGGAAATATCCTGCTGCAGGCGTTCCGTAAACTGTTCGAGCGGCATGACGCCAAGGTCAACACCGCCGCGCGCGCGTACGGCCACGGTACCGTTTTCGCGTTCTTTTTCGCCCACGACAAGAATATACGGAAGCTTCTGCATGCTATGTTCACGGATTTTACGAGTGATTTTTTCACCGCGCAAATCTGCAGACGCCCTAAACCCTTGTTTTTTCAGGCTTAGAGCAAGTTGTTCGGCATATTCGGCCGAAGGTTCCGATATACAGCATACAACGGCATGATAAGGAGCAAGCCAGGCCGGCAGCGCGCCCGCGTGGTTTTCAATCAGCATGCCGATGAAACGTTCGAAAGAACCCAGAATGGCCCTGTGCAACATTACCGGCGTACGACGCTGGTCATTGGCATCGACATATTCGGCCCCCAGCCGCGCCGGCATGGAAAAATCGACCTGTATGGTGCCGCACTGCCAATGGCGCCCAATGGCGTCCTTCAGTGTGTATTCGATCTTGGGGCCATAGAAAGCACCTTCCCCGGGCGACACTTCGTACTGGCAACCCGTGCGCTGCAGGCTTTCCATCAACGCCTCTTCGGCCTTGTCCCAGACTTCGTCCGACCCGATGCGTTTTTCGGGCCGGGTTGCCACCTTATAAAGAATGTCGGTAAAGCCGAAATCAGCATAGACTTTTTGCAACAGGGCGGTGAACGCCGCACATTCGTCCTGCAACTGATCTTCGGTGCAGAAAATGTGGCCATCGTCCTGGGTAAACCCACGCACCCGCATCATGCCATGCAGCGACCCGGAGGGTTCGTTACGATGGCATTGGCCGAATTCGCCATAGCGGATGGGTAGTTCCCGATAGGAATGCAGGCCGGCATTGAAAATCTGCACATGGCCCGGACAGTTCATCGGTTTAAGCCCGTAGGTACGGTTCTCGGATTCGGTCGTGAAGATGTTTTCCGCGTAGTTGTCCCAATGGCCGGTCTTCTTCCAGAGCGACAGGTCGAGAATTTGCGGCGCCTTGATTTCCTGATAACCGTTATCACGATAGACGGCGCGCATGTATTGCTCGACTTGCTGCCAGACCGTCCAACCCTTGGGATGCCAGAAAATCAGCCCAGGCGCTTCTTCCTGCATGTGGAAAAGATCAAGCTCGCGACCCAGGCGACGGTGGTCGCGCTTTTCGGCCTCTTCTATCATGTTCAGATAGGCGGCTTGTTCTTCCTTGCTTGCCCATGCCGTGCCGTAAATGCGCTGCAGCATCTCGTTGTTGCTGTCGCCACGCCAATAAGCGCCGGCCAGATTCATCAGCTTGAAGACCTTCAGGTGCCCCGTGGATGGCACGTGGGGGCCCCGGCACAGGTCGATGAAGTCGCCTTCACGGTACAGCGTGATGCCTTCTTCGGACGGAATCGAGGCGATAATTTCCGCCTTGTAGTGTTCGCCTATGCTCTTGAAGAACTCAACGGCATCGTCGCGCTTCCATTCTTCACGAACAACGGTTTCGTTCTTGCGGGCCAGCTCGACCATCTTCTTTTCGATGAGTTCGAGATCTTCAGGCGTGAAGGGACGCTTGTACGAAAAGTCGTAATAGAAGCCGTTATCAATCACCGGGCCGATCGTGACCTGCGCATCCGGAAACAAGGATTTAACCGCATACGCCAGCAAATGCGCAGTGGAATGCCTGAGCAGATCCAGCCCGTCCGGGTCCTTGGCTGTGACGATGGCCAACTGTGCGTCGGACTCGATGACATGGCTGGTATCGACCAACCGGGGCTCGCTGCCATTCGAAGTGACGCGCCCTGCCAGCGCCGCTTTGGCCAGGCCTGAGCCGATGGACTGCGCCACCTCGCTCACAGTAACGGGACCCGGGAATTCGCGCTGCGAACCGTCGGGCAGTGTAATCTGAACCATAAGGTGTCCTGAAAAGACAAAACGCGGCCAACGCCGCGTTTTTTGGGTACCTGTACCGGATGACGAAAAGAAACGCGGCGACAATTACTGCGTGGATGTCGTAGTTCGCGTGATGTTCATCTTTTTGGCTATCCTAGTCAGTGTGTTTTCGTTGCACCAGTGTAACATCCCGCGGCGACTCCCAGCCTGGAAACCGCGCATTGGCACAATTTAGGCTATGATTCGCTTCCGCTTTGTTGTGAAAAAGCCCTTCCTGAAGAAATTTCAGAAGAGGTCAGGCAAAACATCAAGCACAGTTTGACAAGACACGAATTACACCTATATAATTCTGTTCTTCTTTAGGCGGTTAGCTCAGTTGGTTAGAGCGCTACGTTGACATCGTAGAGGTCGCTGGTTCGAATCCAGTACTGCCTACCACTAATTTTTAAGTTTATTGTTGACCCGCATGGCGCTTGCTTTGCGGGTTTTTTATTGCCTGCCAAATGTGTGAAATGACAAATCCATTAACGCTTCAGGCGGTAGAACAGGCCGCCACGCGCATTGCGCCCTATGTGGTGCGCACCCCATTGCTCAGTTCCCCCATGCTTGATGAGGCCGCAAGCTGCAAGGTATTCGTCAAAGCTGAGCCTCTGCAGAACACCGGAGCCTTCAAGTTGCGCGGCGCGCTCAACCTTATGCTTTCCTTGAGCCCGCAGCAATTGGCGTCGGGTGTCATTACCTATTCCGCAGGCAACCATGCTCAGGCTGTCGCGGCTGCCGCAAAGTTGCTGGGATGCAAGGCTCAGGTTGTGATGCCGCAGCATGCGCCTGCCATTAAAAAGGACAGTTGTCGCTGGTGGGGTGCGGACGTCGTTTTATATGATGCTGCCACTGAAGACAGGCAATCGGTGCTCGACCAATTGATGACGGATGGCCAGACATTCATTCCGCCTTTTGATCATCTCGACATCATGGCTGGCCAAGGCACCATAGGGCTAGAAATTGCTTCCCAGCTTGCCGAACTTGGCCAGGTACCGGACGCGGTGATCGTCAGTTGCAGCGGCGGCGGTGTTTCATCTGGCGTCATTACCGCCTTGCAGGCCCTGCATCCGCAATTGCATGGCTATATTGCCGAGGCACAGGGCTGGGAGAAAATGGCGCTTTCCTTGAAAGCAGCGTCCCCGCAACCGCCACCTGCACCACAGCCCACTCTCATGGATGGCATATCCGGCCCCACGGCGGGCCGCCTACCCTTGGCCGCACTGCTGGCCTGCTCTAACCTGCACACTTTGAGCATTTCAGAACAGCAAGCCAGGCAAGGGGTATCGGCCGCCTTCAGGTGGCTGAAGCTGGTGTCGGAACCCGCCGGCGCAGCGGCGCTGGGCGGCTTGCTCTCGGGTCGACCCGAATTACGCGATAAAACCGTTGTGGTGGTGTGTTCGGGCGGTAATGTCGACCCCGATGTTTTCGCCACTTGTCTGGCCGAAATGCCGGCACAAAACTGATTCGCAAGCCGCGTTCAACTGTGGCGTAAGCTGTTCCGCATGCCATTTGCTGATGCGAACGTCAGACATCCGACCAGCGGCTCCTGGCCGCTGCCACCGACGCTGACGTTCAAGGACAATGCCACCAATACGCATACGCATCAGCACGATGATGGCCGCTCTGCTGGCAGGCACCGGCATCATCCTCACCTATCATCTGGCAAGCACCCTGCTGCTGGTGTTCGCGGGGATATTACTCGCCGTCGTCCTGGACGTCGCGGCGCTGGGCCTTAAGCGGATTCTTCCCGCCGGCCGTCTTGTGCGTCTCACCATTGTGACTACAGCAGCCTGTCTGATGCTGATTGCTGCCGTCCTTTGGGGTGGCATGCGTCTGCTCAACGAAGCAAGAAACCTTGTCGAAATTGCATCGCAACAGGCGACCATGGTGGCCGAACGTCTGGAGTCGCTGGGACTCGCCATGCCCGACAAGGACGGGGACAGCGCATCCACGCCCTTGCAGAATTATCTGCCCGATCCGGAACAATTATTCGGGCATGCGCAGAGCACATTTTCGGCTGCGACCGGTGTGCTGATGAACACAGTCATCATCCTGTTTCTTGCGATTTTCTTTGCTGCCAATCCGGCAGGCTATCGCGACGGATTCCTGAAACTGCTGCCCGTTGATAAACGGCCGCGCGTCGGGCGGGTGCTTGAAGAAACCGGCCACACGCTGCGCTGGTGGCTGGTCGGCCAGTTGGCCACCATGGCAATTGTGGCCGTTTCCATCAGCCTGATGCTGTTTCTGGCCGGTATCCCAAACGCCATACTACTGGGGCTGCTGGCCGGCGCGCTGAACTTCATTCCCTTTCTCGGGCCCATTCTGGCCGCCATCCCTGTATTGCTGGCAGCCATGCCGGAAGGCCCCGGCATGCTGGCGCTCGTCATGACCTTGTTCGTCATCATAGCGTCCATTGAAGGCTATCTGATCAACCCGCTCATTCAAAAACGAGCGGTCTATCTGCCACCTGCATGGTCCCTGGCTGCCCTGGTGGCCTTCGGCGCGCTGTTTGGCGGCATGGGCGTCGCGCTGGCCACCCCGATACTCGCCGTGACACGCATCCTGGTCCTGCGGCTTTACGTTGAAGATGTACTCGAACAGGCACAGCCCCGGCCGACGCTGAACGGAAGGTTGAGCGGCGGGGGCACCTGAGCTGCGTTCGACAGGAACGCACCTTGCTGGACGTTTCCCTCAGCGGTGTGACACCCCAATCCAGGAGGCATGATGAGTGACACAGTCAGTGATTTTCTACTCAAGCGTCTGCATGCATGGGGCGTGCGCCGCATATTCGGCTATCCGGGCGACGGTATCAATGGCATCATGGGCGCCCTGGGCCGATTGGAGGAAACCGAGCAGAAGCTGGACTTCATCCAGTCTCGGCACGAAGAAATGTCGGCCTTCATGGCATGTGCTCACGCAAAATTCACCGGCAAGGTTGGCGTATGCCTGGCCACCTCGGGGCCTGGGGCCATCCATTTGCTCAATGGGCTGTATGACGCAAAACTGGATCACCAGCCTGTGCTGGCCATAGTCGGTCAACAGGCACGTGCGGCACTGGGCGGCGATTATCAGCAGGAGATCGATCTTCTCAGCCTCTTCAAGGATCGCCGCGTCGGAAATGCCTTCGACCTGTTCCTTGATACCGACATCCGCAACGACATGGATGGCTTCCCCAACCCATCATCAATGCAGCAAATCCGATGCCGTTTACTGTGATCAGATCGCGTCAGTGTCAGCGTTTCGCACTGCGCGCACGAAAGCCGTTATTTTTTCCGCCGACTTGATGCCGGGTGCGTCTTCGATGCCGCTGCTGACGTCAACCGCATAGGGGCGCAGCCTGCGAATGCGTTCTTCGACATTATCGGCGGCCAAGCCGCCCGCCAGCACAACAGGCTGCGCATCAGAGGCGCTGCGAACTGCCGTCAAAAGACGAAGATCAAACCCTTTGCCGCTGCCCCCGTAGCTGGCACTATGACTATCGAACAGCCAGGCATTGGCTGACCCATAGCGACGGCATTCAGCCAACACTTCTTCCGGCGACGAAAGCCCTGGCGCACCCACGCGAAACGCCCGCATGTAGCGCTTGCCATAACGTTCG
>JBAYOJ010000095.1:0-8632 GCA_041678385.1 Burkholderiaceae bacterium
CTTTGGCGGGCATCAGCTAAAGGTTTACTGCACCGCAACACTTCGGTTTCATAATACGGGATCACATCCCGCATTATGTGTGGCTTTCCCACCACCCCTAGGTCGACCCTAGGGTAAACCCTAGACATAGCCTAGGGTTTACCCTATAATTCTTCTTGTCGATCCAACATTTATCAAAAGGGGTGAAATACCATGGCAATCAGTTCTGTAAACACATATAGTCGACTTAGTGATTCGCTTGAGCGCGACCTTCTTCGTGCCGCCGGCGACAATCAGTCCTACTCCATCTTCGAAGGCCTCGGCATCGCTTTCGGTTACATCGGTCGCGCTGCTTCCGCTGTTGGCCGCTACCTGATCCAAGTCGCCGAATCCGTGCACGAAGCACGCCTGCGCGACGGCCGCTACGCGAGATTTCAGTGGTAGGCAGTAAAGTGCCATCTGCGGCACAGCCAAACAGTCGTCTCCGAAACCCGCTCTGCGATGCATAGCGGGTTTTTTTCCGCCTGACTTTTCTTATAGTCGGTTCAATTACCAGTCAACAACGACTTCAGCATATCCAGGCGCTGTTTCGGGTTCATGCCCTGGGCAGGGTCGACGGGTTTCGTGTCGTCAAAGCCCATTTCCTGGATGAAGCGCGAGCGCTCGCGCACAACATCTTCACGCGCCCGACGCCGGCGTTTGCACCAGCTCAGATGCAGGCTGCGCTGCGCCCGCGTGATTCCGACATACATCAGACGACGCTCTTCCTGAATGCGTTGTACCCGCAGGTCCACCGCATCGGCTGCGGCCACATCTTCGTCCTCGCGCCCCAGGTGCGGCAATAAACCTTCTTCGACGCCCACCAGATAGACATGGGGGTACTCCAGCCCCTTGGCAGCGTGCAAAGTGGACAGTTTGACGGCATCAGGCTCTTCATCATCACCACGTTCGAGCATGGTCACCAGAGAGATGTGCTGCACGAGCTCCATCAGGTCGAGTCCATCTTCCTGAGATTTGCGTTTGAGCCAGCCCATTAATTCAAGCACATTCTGCCAGCGTGTCTGAGCGGGTTTCTCGTCGTAAAGATCATAGAGATGACGTTCGTAATCAATGCTGCGCAGCAACTCATCCAGCAGGGCGGGCGTGGGCCCGGCCGCCGCAGCTTCGAAGGAATCCAGCGCCCCTGCGGACTGGCTTGATTCTGCAGACGGCGCCATCTCGGCAAATAGCTCGCCCGTCCCTTGCATGCTGCGTAGCTCGCCACGACGACCGGCACGTGCCTGGAAGCCCTGAATATAACGCGCAAAATTCTGCAAGGCTTGCAATTGCCGAGGGGCCAGCAGACTGGTGGTACCGATCTCGAACACCGCGGCAAACATGGAGAGCCCTTTTTCGAGCGCAAACTGACCCAGCGTCTGCAAAGTGGCATTGCCAATGCCGCGTCGCGGAGTCGTTATGGCACGTATGAATGCCGGATCATCGTCGTCGTTCGCTATGACCCGCAGATAGGCCAGCATGTCGCGAATTTCCGGCTTTTCAAAGAAGCTTTGCCCACCAGACACCGTGTAGGGGATACGCAAGTTACGCAAAGCCTGTTCAAGGACACGCGCCTGCTGATTGCTGCGATAGAGAATCGCGAAGTCCTTCCATTGCGCCTTGCGCTCAAAGCGCGCCGCTGAAATCCGCATGCCTATACTTTCCGCCTCGGACTCGTCGTCGTCCATCGCCGTCACCTGTATAGGCTCGCCTTCCCCCAAGGATGACCACAACTTCTTGCCGAATACATTTGGGTTGTGGCTGATAACCTTGTTCGCTGCCGTCAGGATGCGCTGCACCGAACGGTAATTCTGTTCCAGCTTGATCAGTTCTATATCTGCAAAATCACGCGTCAGGCGTTGCAGGTTCTCGACCGTCGCGCCCCGCCATGCGTAAATTGCCTGATCGTCATCGCCCACCGCGGTCAACATTGCTCGGCTGCCCACCAGCGCCTGAACCATGCGGTACTGGCAGACGTTGGTGTCCTGGTACTCATCCACCAGCAGATAATGAACGCGGGACTGCCAGCGCAAGCGGACCTCGTCATTACGCTCCAGCAGCATCGTCGGCAGACGAATGAGGTCATCGAAATCCACGGCTTGATACGCGTTTAGCGTCGCACTGTAATCCCTGTAGACCCGGGCGGCTTCCACTTCGCTGGGGGTCAGGGTTGCGGCTGCAGCCTCGTCTGGCCCGATCAAGCTGTTCTTCCACAAAGAAATGCATTGCTGCACCGCCTTGAGGCGGGCGCGGTCCGTGGTTGCCAGCAATTCTTGAATAATGGCGAGCGCATCGTTGGAATCGAGTATGGAGAACTGCTTCTTCAGCCCCGCATGCTCGGCCTCTTCACGCAAGAATCGCAGGCCCAGCGAATGGAAGGTGCTGACAGTCAGCCCCTTCGCCAGGCGGGGGTCGACCAGTTGCCGGAGACGGTCGCTCATTTCCCGGGCAGCCTTGTTCGTGAAGGTGAGCGCCACGACATTGCGCGCCGGGTAAGCGCATTCCCTTAGCAGATACGCGATTTTCTGGGTGATGACGCGCGTCTTGCCGCTGCCTGCGCCGGCCAGGACCAGACAAGGACCGTCCAGGTAAAGGACGGCCTTGCGCTGCATGGGATTCAGATCAGCGGCGACGGTTGCGCCCGGAGCCGCACCCTTCACGAAAGCACCTGTAGCTGGGCTGGTCAATGGCGGTGGCCCTTACTCAAATCTCGAATGGATCGACCTCCAGACTATAGCGCACCCTAGAGTCACGCCCCGCCTGGAAAAGGTCGTTGCTCCATTGCGCCAGAAAACGCTGAAGCGCCGGGCGGCTTTGGCTTTCCACCAGCAATTGCGCCCGCTCTATATTGGCTACCCGAATGACACGCAAGGGTACGGGATCATAGAGCGTGATGTGGGCCAGCATGAAATAGGCTTCGGGATGATCTTCAGGCAACCTGCGGACATCGTTCAAAAACTGCAAGGCCTGTGCAAGTTCACGCCCTTCGGCGACCAGCAATGCCTGATAAGAATACGGAGGCAGGCCCAGCGCCTTGCGCTCATCCAGGGCATACTGTGCGAAACCGTCATAATCGTGGCGTTGCAAAGCACGGTAAACCGGCTGATCCGGGTAATCGGTCTGCAGCATGACTTCGCCGCCAACACGATGGCGGCCCGCCCTGCCCGCCACCTGCATGAGTTGCGCAAACAGGCGTTCAGGCGCACGGAAATCCTGGGCAAACAGCATGGAATCGGCATTCAATACCCCCACCAGCCCCAGATTGGCGAAATCATGGCCCTTGGCCACCATCTGGGTGCCCACCAGGATATCCACCTCGCCCTGATGAACCTGCGCAAACAACGCGGCGGCGCTGCCCTTGAGGCGGGTGGAATCGGCATCAATACGGGCGATTCGGGCCTCGGGAAATCGTTCTGCCAGGAATTCCTCAATGCGTTGGGTACCGCGACCCATGGGTTTAAGGTCAAGATCGCCACAGCTCGGGCAGGCCCGCGGTACGGGCCCCTGCCCGCCGCAATGATGGCATTGCAGACGGGCAGCACCACTGCGTTGGCGATGCAGGACGCTGTAGGCAGTACAACGCGTGCATTGGCTTACCCACCCGCAAGACGAGCAACTCAGCACCGGAGCATAGCCACGACGGTTAATGAAAACGAGCACCTGTTCGCCTTGCCCCAGCCGCTGCTCCATGGCATCAAGCAATTGCGGTGAAAACCCTTGCTCGAGCCTCAAGCGTCGCGTATCGACCATCTTTACTACGGGCAATGCCACATCACGGGCCCGGCGCGTCAACAAGACACGCCGATAGCGCCCCTGCAAGGCGTGATTCCACGACTCAAGCGAAGGTGTGGCCGAGCCCAACACCACCGGCACGCCACGATCATGACCTCGCCATACCGCCAAGTCACGGGCCGAATACCGCAGGCCATCCTGCTGCTTGTACGAAGCATCGTGTTCCTCGTCCACAATGATCAGCCCCAGACTTGGCAAGGGCGTGGTGATCGCCATGCGCGTGCCCAACAGTACCCGCGCCTCGCCCCGATAGGCACGCAGCCAGGATTCCAGCCGCTCACCGTCTGACATCCCGCTGTGCATCACTGCCAAGGCAGCTGTGTCGTTGCCACCCGATGATTGGAAACGGGCTCGCAGCGCCCGCTCGAGTTGGGGCGTCAGATTGATTTCGGGCACCAGGAACAATACCTGTCGGCCTTCGGCCAGAACTTTCTGAGCGGCATGCAGATAGACTTCTGTCTTGCCACTGCCGGTAACCCCGCGCAACAGCACGACATCGTGACCGCTGATCGCCGCTATGGTGGCAACAGCCTGGCGCTGCTCCGTATTAAGTGCAGGCGCCTGCGCAGAAATGACGCCGTCGGTGGCATTCGCACCACAATCGGGCGACGGCTTCTTCCGCTGTTGTTCCAGGCGCCTGTCCAGGCGCCGCACAGGCCCGCCGGCGGCTCGTTTCCCGGTGTAGGCCGCAGCCTTGCGCAAGGGTGGCGGCAACGCTGGCATCATGACCTCGCCTAGCGGCCGTTGATAATAACGGGACGCAAAATCCATCATGCCCAGCCAGTCAGCAGGCAGGGCAGGCATGTCATCCAGCACCATGGCAACGGTCTTCACATGCTCAATTGCCACAGCCGGTGCCGATGGCAACCCTACCACCATGCCGACAAGGTCGCGCCGGCCAAAAGGCACGATGACCCGTTGCCCGATTTCGACTTCCTGCATGCAGCGATAGTCAAAGAGCCCGGGCAAGGGGACGTCCAACGCCACTCTCACGTATAGGCTGTCGCGCTCTTGTGGTACCAGAGGCATGGACTCAGAAGAAAAAACAGGCGTTGGAGCCGGCATCAACTTAAAGAAAATTCTCGAATCGATCTGGAAACCCAGCAGTGCCAAGGGTTCCGCAGATTACCCACCCCAGGCTGTGGATAACTTTGGGGAAAACCTGGGTATTTACCCCAGCACAGTTTTCTTTTTTTCACAAGCCTGGTGAGGTTTTTCAAAAAAACCAAGAATTCCCCTTACATGTCAGTGACATAGACGCTGTAGCTCAAGCGTCATACAAACCATAGAGGTGAATGTCAGAAGGCTCAAAGCTGTGCACAACCATGGCATCCACCCCTGCGGCAAGCCGGGAAATCCCCAGTATGAGGGGCTTATTCAGCGTGCATTCTACGGCTGTAGGTATGAACCTCATCCACCAGCGCGATGACGGAGTCAGGGGGAGTAAAGCGTGAGATGCCATGCCCCAGATTGAAGACATGCCCGCCGCTGCCCACAGGGCCGAAATCGTCGATCACCTTGCGTACCTGCGCACGAATGGCTGCATCCGGCCCGAACAGAACCATGGGGTCTAGGTTGCCCTGCAAGGCGACACTATCATTGACGCGCTTGCGAACCGAACCCAGACTCGCCGTCCAGTCGAGCCCCATGGCATCGCAACCGACACCAGCGATTTCTTCCGCCCAGAGAGCGCCACCTTTGGTGAAAACGATGACCGGTACCTGACGCCCTTCGCGTTCCCGCACCAGCCCCTGCACCACTTTGCGTGTATAGGCCAGCGAGAACTCCTGGAAAGCGCCGTCCGCAAGTACGCCACCCCAGCTATCGAAGATCATCACTGCTTGCGCACCTGCCTGTATTTGGGCGTTCAGGTACTGCACGGTAGCTTCAGTATTGACCTGCAACATGCGGTGCACCAGATCAGGCCGCGAATAAAGCATGCTTTTGATGAGCCGGTAATCGTCTGAGCCCTGGCCTTCAACCATATAGCAGCCGATAGTCCAGGGGCTGCCGGCAAAGCCGATAAGCGGCACACGGCCATCGAGCTCATGGCGAATCAGCGTGACTGCATCAAACACATATTCCAGCCTGCCCATGTCGGGCACGGAGAGCTTGCGTACGTCTTCTTCCGTACGTACCGGGTTGGCGAAGCGGGGGCCTTCCCCAGCCACGAAATCAAGGCCCAGACCCATTGCATGCGGTATGGTGAGAATATCGGAAAACAGGATTGCCGCATCTAGCTCGAACCGGTGCAGCGGCTGCAATGTGACTTCACAGGCATATTCCCGATTCTGCGCCAGGGCCATAAATGACCCGGCACGGGCACGTGTCTCGTTGTATTCCGGCAGATAGCGGCCAGCCTGACGCATCATCCAGATGGGCGTGTAGGGTACAGGCTGACGCAACAAGGCACGTAAGAAGATGTCGTTTTTCAAAGTTGGAAAATTCACGGCATTCCTTTTAATGAGTTTGGCCGATTTTACCCCCCCGGCGCAGGCAAGGTTTGAGATGCCGAAATGACATCGCCCGGGCGTGGCCCTGAACGGTTTCCGAGCAGTGGATCCGCCACATCGAGCCGCCGCGATACCTGACAAGCAGGCCCGCCAAGAGCCGCCTGCGCCCTGAACGGTGCGGCATCAATATCATGCTTGCGCATAAGTGCCCAAAAGGCCCGGCGGTGCTTCTGGGCTGCCCGCGCAGCCATGGCGATATTGCCGGCATGGCGGCCCAAAGCTGCAGTGATATAGGCTCGCTCGAAACGCTCGACGACCTTGCTCTTTGCGTCTCTGAAGGATTCCCTGGTGGTTGCGGAACGTGAAGCCGCTGCAACTGCATAGGCTTCGAGGGCAGCAGCGTCATGCTCGAGAATGTTCTCGCAAAACCGTTCCAGGCAGGGATCGGTGGTTGTATAGTCGACCAGAGTGGCATCGGCTACGACCGGTACTTTATCATGCGCTTTAGCCCCTGGCCGCAGCCCATCAAGCAAGCGTTCGATGCGCACGCGCGCCTCATGCTCGCAAAAGGGGGCGCGAAGGAAATCTGCCAGGCCCAGGTCATAGAGGTCGTACAGCCCGCCAGCCGTGAGGTCGCGCACCAAGGCCATCACCGGGGTGTGTAGCTGCTGCGCAGCCATCGACAACGACGTGCGCGCCCAGGACAAGGTCGAAGGGGAAACCGGAAGCAGGCAAGCGTCGTATCTGCGTAACGCCATTGAAGCCGAGGCCAGCGCCATGTGCGCGCCGTTGGAATGGATATCAATCGGGATATCCAGTACATGAACATGAAGCCGGCCGCCGGCATACTGGCCCAGGAATGGCTGCACCCACTCCTGGGTGCAGCGGGTCAATAATACGGCGCAATCCAGACGTTCTCGCATGAGTTTTCTCCTAGCTGTTCAGGGTATATCCTTCTATGATGCAAAATGAATCATCAAGAAACAATTAGCATAACTCGCAGCGGGTAAACACTTAGCCAGAGCGCATTGCGAACTCAAGGCGCATTAAGGGCACGCTTAGGCTGGGCGGTGGCAAGCGATGCAAGATGCACCTGCATCTTGCGATATGATCCTCACATGAACGGTACCGCCGAAGCCACTGCGCTGCTTCACGCCCTCTTCGTGATTGCCATCATCGCAGAAGCCATGACAGCTGCTCTTGCGGCCGGTAAACGCGAAATGGATTGGGTGGGGGTATATTTGCTGGGCTGCGTCACCGCACTCGGCGGCGGTTCCATGCGCGATGTCCTGTTGGGACACTACCCGCTCACCTGGGTGGCCCACCCTTCCTACCTGCTGCTCACGGGGGGCGCGGCCCTGTTCACCATTGCCGTCGCACGTTATATGCACAAGCTGCGCAACATCTTCCTGTTTCTGGACGCAGTCGGCCTGGTCGTGTTCACAGTCATAGGCTGCAATGTTGCGATAGGGCTTGATCTTCCGGTGGTCGTTGTGGTTGCTTCCGGCATGATTACTGGGTGCATGGGCGGCGTCCTGCGCGACATTCTATGTAATAGCATCCCGCTATTGTTCCGTGCCGAACTTTACGCCACCGTGTCCATCCTGACAGGGCTTCTCTATATCGGCGGGCTTTCCCTTGGCATGCAGCATGACCTGGTCATGGCCGTTGCCATGGCGGTCGGCCTGGCGCTACGGCTACTGGCGTTGCGTTATGGCTGGAGCATGCCGAAGTTCATCTATAGCGGCAACGTGCATTAGGGATACTTGTATGCATGGACGCGTCTCTAGAGTCTGTTCCCGCCTGCGCTATACGACACCCCGCCTTGGCATGTGCATTGCCCCTCTTCTACGAGAACCAAGGAATCAGCACACCCACCATCTTTGCAGGAGAACGCCCATGGGTGATTTTGCCAAGCATAGCGAAGCCAAGTACGAAAACGGTGCCATCCGTTTCTTTCTCGGCGAAGGCGACACACGACGGCAGTACGAAATATCAGGCGATGCATTGCTGCAGGCCTTCGACGCTCAGGACGGCACCGGCAACGCCTTGCTGGATGCTTTCGAGAAGGGCCAGGAAAGCATCGTCGCTGCCGCCAAAGCGGCCAATAACACGCCAACCACCGATGGTGTCACCGTCTTGGGTAGCGGTGATTTTGAAGCCCATAACAGCCGGGGCGGAATTTCTCCCGGGGAAGGATAGCGTACAGACTCGACGCTGAGGCATACCGGTCAGAACCGGTCATGTAAACGCAAGAAACCCCACCGGAATGTTTTCGGGTGGGGTTTTGCGTAATAAGTGCCTGACGATGACCTACTTTCACAGACGTCCGTCCACTATCATCGGCGCGAAGGCGTTTCACGTTCCTGTTC
>JBAYOJ010000096.1:0-8611 GCA_041678385.1 Burkholderiaceae bacterium
AACGCTCCAACGGCCGCTGCCTCGGCAAGCGCTGCAAACATCGCGCTTCCCGCAATTGACAACACGTCAAAGGCTGCTTTGCCGGTGATCCAGGCCGGAGACGCAGCCGTTGCAATGTCGCCGGCATACCTGGCAGATACCAATGCCCACCTTGCTACAAAGCTACCAGTCGGCTCCGTACTCACACCCGAAACCAGCATCGCGGGGCATGGTGCCGCAACTGCGTCCGTAGCATCTGGCCAGGCAGTTGCCTCTTTGATGACACCCGGCTCACCCGTCTCTGAGCCAGCAACGGCGACACCACAGCCGCCTATCTTGGCGGTTCCTTCCCCTTCCGTACTTACCGCAGCCCCCATGGCTGCCCATCCGGAAACAACGATGCGCGGCCCCACCGCCGCCCCAGTGCTAACGCTTGAAACCGCCCCTACGGCAGCCCAAACTCCCGTACATCCGTCTGCGGCAGTTCTTCCGCCCACTGACGAAACATTCCTTCCTGCTCATGCCCTCGTCACTTCTACTCCCGACACAGACACGGCAGCATCGCGATCCCTGCAAGAATTCACCGCCATGATGGAAGCAGCACGTGCCACATCGGGCACCGCGCTACCACCACCAGCTTCTTTAGTTCAGCCGGGTGTTACCGCCCTTGCACCAATCAGTCTGGCTCCGGCCGGGGCGCTGGCGGTACAAGCACTGGCTAGCGTTCCCTCAACTGTTCCCCGCATAGCAACCCCGCTGAGCAGCCCGCAATGGCCTGCTGAATTCGGGCGCCAGGTCATTCATATCGCTCAAAACCACAGCAGCCTGGGTCAAGTCGCCGAACTGCGTCTGGACCCGCCCGAACTCGGCCCGCTACGCATCACCATCAATATGAGCGATAACGTCGCTCATGCCATGTTCAGTTCCCCGCATGCAGCCGTGCGGCAAACTGTTGAAAACGCCTTGCCTCAGCTTCAGCAGATGCTGGAACAAGCCGGTATTTCTCTAGGCCAGGCAAATGTGAACGATCAGCGCCAGTCCGAACACGCCTTTCAGGGCAATGCGGATCAAGGCCAGCCGCAGGCAAACGGTCTGGGCGGTGCCAATGGCTCGTCTGCTGGCACTCAGGAAGGAGGCGTGCACGGCAATCGGCCCTCCAATCCAAACGCGCTTGTAGATACTTTCGCCTGAATATGACGGCTGGCAGCAAACCCAAGAGCTACCAATGAATCTCTCGCCTGTTCCAGCACAATTTCTCGGCGACTTCATGCACAATGTGATACTTGTGACAAACCCATTTACTTTTCAGCAACACTTCAGCATTCACGATGTCAACCGCTACCAAACGCTCTTCTGCGGCCAGTAACGGCAACCCGGGCTCCGGACGCTTCGGCAAACTGATGCTGGGCTTGCTGCTTGTTGTCCTGATCATAGGCACCAGCATGGCGGGCACTTATTTCTTCATACAGAAATCAGGCCTGCCCATTGCATCGGCCCAAGGCCCTGCTTCCGAACGCCAGCCGGCCACACTGCCAGCGCCCATCTTCGCACCGCTTGAACCCTTTACGGTGACCCTGCGTGACGAACGCACAACACGGATTCTCTATCTGGCCGTAACGCTGCGACTGGTCGACGACGTTTCGCGCGACATGATCAAAGAGTACATGCCGGAAGTCCGCGACCGCGTGTTGCGGCTGTTATCGCTGCAGAATCCAAACTACATACAGACTCCAGAAGGCCGTGAACGGCTGGTTCATGACCTCACGCGGGTGTTGCAACAACCCTATTTGCCACAACCGCGTGGGCCCGAGATTTCCGCTGTGCTGTTCACCGCGTTCGTGATCCAATAATGTCCTACCAGAGCCTGCTCTCGCAAGACGAAGTCGACGCGCTCCTGGCCGGTGTCACCGGCGAAGCCGAAGAGCCCCAAAAAACGCCTGAAGACGCTTCAGGTGTCCGCGCATACGATCTCAGCTCGCCCGACCGGGTGGTTCGCCACCGCATGCAGACGCTCGAACTCATCAACGAGCGCTTTGCGCGGCGTTTGCGAGGCGCACTGCTCAGCTTCATGCGCCGCAATGCCGACATCACGGTCGGCAATCTGCGCATCATGAAGTACACAGATTTCGAGCGCAACCTGCCTGTTCCCAGCAACCTGAACATGGTCGCTCTCAAACCGCTGCGTGGCGCTTCGCTCTTCACCTTCGATCCCAATCTGGTGTTTCTGGTGATTGACAGCATGTTCGGCGGCCATGGCCGCTACAACACCCGGGTGGAAGGCCGCGACTTCACCACGACAGAACAGCGCATCATCGGCCGGCTACTGGAAATCACACTGGAAAGCTACCGATCCGCTTGGGAAAACGTCTACCCTATCGAAACGGAATACATCCGTTCCGAAATGCACACCAAATTCGCCAGTGTGAGCAGCGGTAATGAAATTGTCGTCGTTTCCACCTTCCAGATCGAATTGGGTGCGGCGGGCGGCCAGCTGAATATCTGTCTGCCCTACTCCATGATCGAGCCGTTGCGCGATCTGCTTACCAGGCCACTGCAAGAAGGCAGTGCCAACGAAATCGATCAGCGCTGGACCCAGCAACTTTCGCGCGAAGTGCGCGCCGCCAAGGTCGAACTGGCCATCGACTTCGCACACATCGACATGACCATCGGGACGCTCATGCAACTGCAGGTCAATGACATTCTTCCGGTCGAGATCCCGGAAACAGTCACCGCCCATGTCGGTGGCGTGCCGGTACTCGAAGGCAACTATGGCACTTACGACGGCAAGCTGGCCCTACGGGTCCAGAAGATGCTCACCTTGTCTCAAACCAATACGAACACTCGTAGTGAAAAATGACTGATCCTACCCAAGACCCTTCCAAGGACGACGCTTCTTCCGACGACATCGACTGGGCGGCGGCAATGGCCGAGCAGGCCGCGGGTACGCATCAGTCGAGCCAGGCAGAAGGCCTGGCCGAAGCAGCAGACGACTGGGCAGCCGCCCTGGCCGAACAGACCGCCGCCGAAAACGCCCGGAAAACGGCCGCCGCACTCGCCGAAAAGCCGGCTGCCGCAGATGCGGCCGCCGGGCAACATGCCGCAGCCCCCCCCGCTGACCCCACCCCTACAGCTGCCGCGGCCACACCGGCCACTGGCTTGTTCCAGCCACTGGTGGATACCGCCAGCGCGGCGCAGAGCGACATCGACATGATCATGGATATCCCCGTCCAGCTCACCGTCGAACTCGGGCGCACGCGTCTGACGATACGCAACATCCTGCAACTCGGGCAGGGTTCTGTGGTCGAACTGGACGGCCTGGCAGGTGAACCCATGGATATCTTCGTCAACGGTTATCTCATCGCCCAAGGCGAAGTCGTGGTTGTAGACGACAGATACGGCATTCGCGTGACCGACATCATCACTCCATCCGACCGCATCAACCGGCTGCGTGGCCGGCGCTGATCCATGAATGAAGCGGACGTCCTGCGCGTCATCATCAGCCTGATCTTCATTCTGATGTTGATCATGGCTGGCGCGTGGCTGGTACGCCGCAGCGGTCTGAACCGGGGCAACACACAGGCCTTGCGCGTGGTCGCATCGCAGAATCTGGGTAACCGCGCCTGGGTGACCATCATCGAAGTCGAAGACGCCAGGCTGGTGCTGGGCATCACTGCCCAGCAAGTCAGCCTGCTGCATACGCTACCGCCAGGTCAGCCATCCACGGAAGACAGGCGCGCGCCCCCAGACGCTCCCGACACGCCTCGCTTTACCGCAGCCCTGACCCAAGCCCTGAAACGGCGTTGACATCCACCATGAAACGCCCGAACCCGTTTCCCGCTCTTCTGCTGGTGCTGCTGCTTGCCTTGCCCGGCCTTGCCATCGCCCAAGCCACCATTCCGGCCCTGACGGCCACGCCGGGCCCGGACGGCAGCCAGACCTGGTCATTCAACATCGAGACCCTGGTCCTGATGACCATGCTCTCGTTCCTGCCGGCCATGCTGCTGATGATGACCGGATTCACGCGCATCATCATTGTGCTAAGCCTGCTGCGCACGGCCATGGGTACGAATACCTCGCCACCCAACTCAGTGCTGATCGGCCTGGCCTTATTTCTCACCTTCTACGCGATGTCGCCCGTCTTCGATCAGGTATACGAAATGGCTTATCGGCCGCTGAGCGAGGGCAACATCAATTTTCAGCAAGCCTTGGAACTCGGTAGTGGCCCCTTGCGCACCTTCATGCTGGAACAGACTCGAGAAGCCGATTTACTGATGTTTGCCAATATGGCGGAACTGCCAGCCTTGCAGACACCCGACGAGCTACCGATGCGTGTGCTCATCCCCGCTTTTGTCACCAGCGAATTGAAGACCGCCTTTCAGATCGGTTTCACCATCTTCATTCCCTTTCTTATCATCGACCTGGTTGTCGCCAGCGTACTGATGTCCTTGGGGATGATGATGGTGCCGCCCGTCACCATTTCGCTGCCCTTCAAACTGATGCTCTTTGTGCTGGCTGACGGCTGGCATTTGCTGCTGGGCGCACTTGCCCGCAGCTTCTATCTTTAGGAATACGCCATGAACTCCATGACCGTCATGTCCTTGACCTACCAAGCCATGCTGGTGGCACTGAAAATGGCCGCCCCCCTGTTGCTGGTGGTGCTGACCGTGGGCCTGGTGATCAGTATTTTTCAAGCCGCGACCCAGGTCAACGAAATGACTCTGGCCTTCGTCCCCAAGCTGCTGGCTGCGGGTGCCGCCCTGGTGCTACTTGGCCCATGGCTGATCACGACCATGGTGGACTACATACAGACCCTGATCGGGATGATTCCACAACTGGTGCAATGAGTTGATCTCGGTCACCATTGATCAACTCTACACCTGGATCAACACCTTCATCTGGCCGTTCATACGCATTGCGGCCATGGTGGGCACCGCACCGCTGCTGAGCGAATCCTCGATCCCGGCACGAGTGAAAGTCGGCCTGTCCGTATTATTGGCCCTTATCGTTGCACCGACTCTGGGCCCCATGCCCACACTAGCAAGTGCGTCCTGGGGGAGCCTGTGGATCGTGCTGCAGCAGATCGGCATCGGCGTCGCCTTGGGTCTGACCATGCGCATCATCTTTGCCGCCGTCCAGACCGCCGGCGAGTTCATGGGTTTGCAAATGGGCTTATCTTTTGCCTCGTTCTTTGACCCCTCCACTGGCAGCAATACCGCTGTCCTGGCAAGGCTGCTGAACACCATCACCCTGCTGACCTTTCTCGCCATGAACGGGCATTTGCTGATGATAGGCGGGCTGGTACGCACCTTTGAGGTGTTGCCTATCACTCAAACCCCCTTGGACGTCAACGGCTGGGGCGTGCTGCTGGAATGGAGCGAACAAATCATGGTGTCAGGGCTGTTATTGGCCCTGCCGGTCATGGTCGTACTACTGACGATCAACCTGTCCATGGGGATCCTGAACCGGACTGCACAACAACTATCAGTCTTTGCCGTCGGCTTCCCCATCAGCCTGACGGTAGGCCTGCTTATTCTGGCTGTGGTTTTGCCGCAGATCTCGCCCTTCCTGGAACGCCTATTCCAGGAAGGTTATGACACCATGGGAAAACTGATACGAGCCCTTTCCGGGTTCTGATATCAGCCTTGCTCAGGCGACCTGCAAGGCGACCGGGCGGTGTCCCGGCACCTGCATGGGTTCTTGGGCTTCGTCAATGACTTCACTGGTATTGATCTTGAAGACCGCCACGGCTTCTGCCAGCCTTTGAGCCTGTTCCTGCAATGAGCCCGCCGCAACGGCGGCTTGCTCGACAAGTGCGGCGTTCTGCTGCGTGACCCCATCCATTTCGAGTACCGCCCGATTGACCTGTTCGATTCCATCGGACTGCTCGTAGGAGGCAGAGGAAATTTCACCCATGATGGTTGTGACGCCAGTTACGGAACCGACAACTTCCTGCATGACCTCACCTGCCTGCCGGGCCTGCCGGGCACCCGCTTCGACCTTGGCCTGCGATTGATCGATGAGCAGCTTGATTTCTTTAGCTGCCTGAGCACTACGTTGCGCCAGGGAACGCACTTCACCTGCAACCACGGCAAAGCCTTTGCCTTGTTCACCAGCACGTGCGGCTTCGACCGCCGCATTCAACGCCAGAATATTGGTCTGGAAAGCAATGCCATCGATCACGTTGACGATATCAGCCATCTGGCGCGAGCTTTCCGAAATATCATTCATGGTTGCAACCACCGCAGTAACCGCGTCCCCACCCCGCTCGGCCACGTTCGACGCACCTTTGGCCAACCGGTCAGCCTCGACGGCATTGTCGGTGTTCTGGCGCACCGTGCTGGCAAGCTCTTCCATGCTGGCAGCTGTTTCCTGCAGGGCTGCGGCCTGCTGCTCAGTGCGACGGCTCAAGTCGGTATTGCCAGAGAAAATCTCGCGCGACCCGATGTTGATTTCTTCAACACCCAGGCGGACTTCACTGACCGTGCGCGTCAGGCTGTCTTGCATGCGGCGCACGGCTGCATACAGAACGCCAATTTCATTACGGGACCGGACCTCGACACGATTGGTCAGGTCGCCATTGGCAATCCGGTCGAAATGCTGACCCGCCTGCACCAACTGGCGCACCACAGTACGACCGAACACGATACGGATGGCCACCATCAGCAAAAACCCAACAAAGATGGCCACGCCCATGGCAATGAGGGCACGGTAAAGGGAGGTTTGCGCGTTTTCGAAGAAAACCACGCTGAGTTCGGCCTGCTTGGCGTTGAAATTATCCACCGCTCTTTGAAAACCTTCTGCCCTGGCCACCCCAAACTCATTATTGACGAAGTAGAAAGTGACGTAATCGGAGCTTTCCAGGGCCTGAACCATGGGATCGACACTGTCATCGATATAGGGTTGATAAGCACCGACGATGCGGGTTGCTTCACGGCGCTCTTCACCCATGTCTGACAGTGTGTTGCGGAATTCGGAAAAATTACCACGAATGACCTCAAGCCTGCTGGTGGCGGCCGACAGCGCTTCCCGCGCGCTCTGGCGCAGGGCGGCGCTATTGCTGGCCTCTGCTTCTTGTTCGTAACGAGCCGCCGACAACAAGCTGACCCTTACCGACATCATGTCGGAGCCGATACGTGCGGCAAGTTGGGAACGGTGCTCTTGCTTCTGGAGTTCGCGCATCGTTTCCATGTTCTGCCAGAGAAAGAAACCACCCAGGCCGCCCACGGCAATCAATAGCACCATCAGCAGTGCCAGCACCCAGACCAGCAACGAGCCCACCCTGACATCTGCCAGACGGAATCGCTGTCGCTGTTTCGGCTTCCCTTTTTTACTTTTCTTGGTGGTTCTCTGATGACTGCGAGAGTCATCAGCCTCGGGCGAATGCATTTCGTAATCTGACATGGTTGGACTCTATGATGGCAAAAACAAAGACCGTTGACCCTACTGATTAATGGAATAGCCAACGGCCGCCTGCGGCAGTGACGGGCTGGCCGACTGTGGCGAGCCGGCAGCCCCGGGAATAGGAACATCAACCCGCCGCCCATCCTGATACAGGTTGGCATGCGGTACGTTGTTGCTCTTTACGATGCGTTCAAAACGGCCTTGACTATCGAACGCCAGCCAGAGCTCTTGGTTGAAGTACACAGCATCGGTCACCAACGTGGCCGTATGGGCCCAGCGCGCGATAGCAGCGCCATTGGCCTGCCGGTAAACCCCGGCAGGCTCGCCCTGCAGCAAGCGGGTGGCTTCGCCCAGAGTGGTTTCACCGGGTACGAGAAAGCGAAGATCAGTCGTATCGAAACGATTGCCGGAGCTTGCACAGCCCGTAATCAGAATAGCCCCCAGCAGGAGGATAGTGCGGCACACATGGGACATGCAGGAAGAAAGCATCGAAATCCTTAACAGCCGCTACACGAGGACATACGGATGCCGGCCAGGCTCGAAAGCCCCCTTGCAACATGCTCCCCCTCGAAACACGCTGTATTGTTCTTTTGATGAGTATGCAAGACCAAGTATGCATACTCTGCATAATTGTAAACAATACTATACTAAAATTATCAAAAAGTGAATATGCATATTCGTTAATACGAAGTGAGACGGCGATCTTAAATATGAAGATGCGTCGTTTGGATTATCCGGGCGTCCCTAGGGATGCCCAGCACAATTCACCACGCCGCCTGCATCCCCGGAATCGGGCGGTCTGCGGCGTTGCAAATGCTCGCGATAGCTACGGCTATCACTGCGCTTTGCGCCTTGCAGCTTCACTGTCCACCTCGCAGCCTGCATGCCGCTCGAATTATTCAGAGCTTGCCTGGTGTCCTGAATCGAAAACTCGATGAACCTCCGATTCAGGACACTAGCGAGAATTGAGATTGAACAGACTGATATTCTGAATCTTCTGGAAGGCCATGGAGGCCGCTTCCAGCGCTGTGGTACGTAGCTGCAGCTGGGTGATGGCGGTGTAGTAGTCCAGGTCTTCCAGTTGCGAAAGCTGATTACGGTATTCCAGGATGCGGGTGCCACCGGCGGAGTCCAGCGCAGTGACCTCGTTCATGCGTGTGCCTGCCGACGCCCGCACCGACAATACGTTGTTGTAGACAGCATCAACGCGCTGCATGGCTGAATTCAAAGT
>JBAYOJ010000097.1:0-8582 GCA_041678385.1 Burkholderiaceae bacterium
ACCAACCGGGGCAGATAGCCGGAATGATCCAGATGCGCGTGCGTCAGGATGACTGCATCAATGCTTGAGGGTTCGACGGGAAACGGTGCCCAGTTGCGCTGCCGCAAGTTTTTGAGCCCCTGGAACATGCCGCAATCAATCAGCACGGTGTGCCCGCCGGCCCGAAGTAGCGTACGTGAACCTGTAACCGTCCCGGCGGCCCCCAAGAAAGACAGGCTGAACTCTTGATTCTGGCTCATGTAGCCCCTTATCGATACAGAATATCCGGGCCTGCCCGGCCTTCCAGGCAGGCGATGACCTCATCGGACAAAAAACGCAATGGATTTTCGCCCAGCAACGCCGCCACATGCCGCAGCACATGCGCCCAAGTGCAATGGTTGGCGAACAGCATACCCTCAACGTCGAAGGTCCCGCCACGATTAATGTAGCCTGTAGCCACCATGCGCTGCGGGCCGCTGTCTATGCGCCGCAGCACCCCCATCATGGGCTCGGGCCGGCTATGTGAGAGCATCACACGCGGCATGCCAGCGGGGAACGCCGCCGCCACGGCGTCATCCGATGCGACGAAACCGGCTTCGATGCGGTCACGGGGGCTGCGCAGTTTGCCGGGTTCCAATACGGCCACGACCTGTGCCGGGCACCCATGGCGTTCAAGTACCTGCGCGGCTCGCCGGGCTTCCTGCAGCTGATAGCCGCCTATGGCCAGCAACTGAACGCGAGTCTGCGCCGACAAAGGTTGCAGCGCCACGAAGCCGGCTTCTGTGGCGGCGCGCGCCTGCTCTGGCGTAAAGCATTGCGGCATATCTTGCTTGGGTACCACCAGGGTGCCGATCACGCCCTGACTGGCATAGACGGAATGCAAGGCAGCCACAGCCGTGGCCGCATCCACCGGAAACAATACGCGCGCCGTGTCGGACATTTCGCCGAGCAGCGCTTCGCAAAGGGTGGGATCCTGATGGGATTGTTCGTTCTTGCCGTTTTCCCAGGTATGTGAGGTAAGCACCAGCGCCGCGCCCAGCCAGCCGGGGGGCATGCCGGCCTCGCGCTGGTGGCGTGCAAACAGGATATCCTGACGCAAAGCGCCCAGCATCTTGACGGCAAAGGCTTCGTAGCTCACCCCGATATTGAGCCCTGCCTTGTTGCCCAGCACAGCGCCAATGACCGCTTCTTCGTTCAACGCTGTGATGACCGCGCCATCAACGGCTTCCAGGCCGCCCGGCTCGGGGCGATCCACCCTATGCTTGAGCAGGGCCAGGGTACGCACCATGCGGTTGCTTTGGAGTTCGTCGGGGTTGCCCACCCGCACGCGCAAGGCGGGATTGGCGGTGACAAGATCCACGAAACCATCGTCAATGGCCCGCATGGGTGAAATGGCCTTGCCTTCGGGATAGCTTGGCGCGTCGGGAAACGCCGGAATATCCACCTTGCGGCGGGTCAACGGATGATCGCGCTCCAAAGGCCGCGATTGTGTGCGGTGCAGTTTGAAATGGCCGCGCGCCGCATCCAGCGTATCCACGTCGACGTACAGCCGGGCTGCGCCCCGATTGAACTCCTGGCGGGCTGCTTCGTTAGTGGCCGGGTTTTCTTCAAGAGGCAGGTTGTGGGCATGGTTGGTGCCTGCGCCGGGAAAACCATAACCCTTTACGCAGGTGGCTATGGCATGCGGCAGCCTGAGCGGGTAGTTCAGCACGCCTTGACGCTCTTGTTCGGCATAGCCGGCCAGAACATTTTCCATTTCGAGCAGGGCCCAGGCATGGGCGGCAGGATCGTGGCCGTCAATTTCAAAAGGATCGAAGCCATTAAGGCTGAGATGCCGCATCAGCCAATCGGCCCCGCCTTCCTGGACGATATTGGTGCGTTGGTCTATACGCCTGCCATTGAGAATCATGACGGGCATGACATAGCCGCTGTCCGAAGGACGCCACCAGCGCGGCGCCCAGTCGCCACCGCGCTGTTCTTCAAAAGCGCCGTCGCTCAGGAAGACAGCCAGGCTTTCGCCGGGCAGCGGCATATGCACATACTGGACTTCTGCAAAACCAAGATAACCGCCTTCAAGAATACCGCCGGCGGTATGCACGTTCACGTGGCTGCCCAGCGGTACGCCCGGCAGGCCTTCTGGCGTGATGGCGTAGGAATAGAAATCTTGTGTCAGCCGTGTCAGGCCTTCATCGGTGGCGGTATAGCGGCCTTCCTGGCCGGGTGACACATTGCCGATCAATACGTTTACAGCTTCGATGGCCGCCACGCAGTGCCCCTGGCCCATCAGCCAGCCCCGGGTATTGCCGGTAAGCGCATTGGCAGCCAGATAACCCACGTAGGCGGGCACCATATTCAGCGAACCGCCGGTATGACCCTGGGGGGAAACCTTGAAGTCTTCCGCTTGCAGTGGCGTGCCGTCCAGGCGTACGTTCTGCGCGTAAGTCATGTGGACCGCCAGCCACATGGCGGCGTTGGTCAGGCGGTCGGCTGCAGCCAGCACATCGAATACGAAAGCCGCGTCAGGGACCCTGCCCTCTTCGACCAGACGGGCGGCCAACGCCACGACCCGCTCGTTGCTGCGCGCCTGATGCGCCACGACACCATAGCCTTCCGACCAGCGCCGGTACGCCGGCAGCGACAGCAGGGATGAGGATTCCGGACGATAGGCATGAGGCATGAATTTTCTCCTGAGATGTGCACGACATGCCTGTATTGCGAAATCAGAGCATGCCGTGAATCACGTCGCTGGTCTGGCGGGCAATGACCCGTTCTTCGTTTGTCGGCACGACATACACACCGATACGGCTGTCGGGGGCAGAGATCCGAAGCTCGTTGGCCGAATTGGCCTTTTCGTCGAGCTTGATATCCAGCCATGCAAGATGGTGGCAGACGCCTGCCCGGATTTCGGGAGAGTTTTCCCCCACACCCGCAGTGAATACGAGGGAATCAAGCCCTTCAGCCGCCACGCACAGGCCGGCAACACTTTCAGCGACGCGATAATTGAAATAGTCGACGGCCAAGCGGGCCGATGCTTCGTCGCTGGCAAGTAGCGTGCGCATATCGTTGCTGATGCCTGAAAGCCCCTTCATGCCCGAGCCGTTGTAGAGCAGATCCTGGATCTCGTCATGGTTCATGCCCTGTTCGAGCATCCACAATACCACGCCGGCATCGAGCCGCCCCGGGCGCGTGCCCATGGGCAGGCCATCCAATGCGGTGAAGCCCATGGTGGTTTCACGGCTGACGCCATTCACCATGGCGCAGGCGGACGCACCCGACCCCAGGTGGCAAGCAATGACCCGCCCGCTTGCGACCTCTGGCAGGATTTCGGCCAGATGCTCGGCAATGTACTGATAGGACAAACCATGGAAACCATAGCGCCTGACGCCCTGGTCATAGTATTGCTGCGGCAAGGCAAATCGTTCGACGACAGCGTTCTGGGTTCTGTGGAATGCCGTGTCGAAGCAGGCCACCTGCCTGATTTCGGGCCAATGATCAAAGATCACATGCACTGGCGCCAGATTATTGTGCTGGTGCAGCGGCGCCAGCGGCACCAGGCTGTCGAGGTAGTCGAGAATGTCCTGTGACACCAGCACGCTGCGCGTCATGCGTTGGCCACCATGCACGATGCGGTGCCCGACTGCTAGCGGGGGTTCGGCCATTCTGTGCTGCAGCCACGACGCCATGACATCCTGGGCGGTACTCAGGTCACGCACTTGTGCAGCTGGGTACGCACGATCTTCAAGCACCCTGCCTTCGTTATCCTTGACCCGGAAAGACGGTTTGCTGCCGCCGATACCCGACACTTGGCCGCCCAGCAGAAATGTGAGCGTCTGGGCGTCGACGACTTCATGAACCTGAAACTTGAGGCTGGAGCTGCCTGCGTTGACAACCAGAATGACGTTATTCATTTCAGGCGTCCCCGCTGGCCAGCGCCGCTTGTCGCCCAGCCAGATAATCGGCATAAACGGAAGCAACTGCGCAGGACGCCAGCTTGGTACTGGCGCTGTCGGCACGGCTGGCCAGTATGACGGGCACCCTGGCACCCAATACGATGCCGGCCGCCGAAGCGCCGGCCAGGAAGGTCAGATTCTTGGCCAGCATGTTGCCGGCTTCCATATCGGGCACTACCAGTATCTGCGCCCGCCCGGCTACTTCGGAATGTATCCCCTTGATGCGGGCCGCTTCCGGGCTGATGGCATTGTCGAGCGCCAGCGGGCCATCCAGCAGGCCGCCCTGGATCTGGCCGCGCTGCGCCATCTTGCACAATGCCGCGGCTTCTATCGTGCTGGGAATCTTGCTGTTTACCTGTTCGACCGCTGACAGGATGGCGACGCGCGGCGTGCCCAGACCCAGCCCCACATGCAGGTCAATGGCATTCTGAACGATGTCCGCCTTGGTTTCGAGATCTGGAAAGATGTTGACGGCCGCGTCAGTAATAAAGAGCCAATCGTCATAGCTGGGCACATCCATGATGAATACATGGCTGATGCGCCGTTCTGTCCGCAGGCCGCCGTTGTGGCACAGAATGGAATGCATGAGCTCATCGGTGTGCAGACTGCCCTTCATGAGCAGTGATGCCTGCCCGCTTTGCACGCATTCGACTGCTTGATCGGCGGAAGCATGGCTATGAGGCGTATTGATCAATTCAAGCCCGGAAATATCCAGGCCATTTTCCTGAGCTACTTTGTGAATTCGGGTTTGCGGGCCTATCAATACCGGGCGGAACAGGCCCAACCGGGCGGCTTCGACTGCAGAGCCGAGCGAACTTGCATCGCAGGGATGGGCCACGGCGCAGCAACGCGGTGACACTTGTCGGGCGGATTCAATCAGGTTTTGATAACGTATAGACTGATTCATGATGGTTTCCAAGGCTAATACAATATGTTACATGAAAGCTGAAGACAAACTGATGACGAATGACAAGGCCGCCGCTGATCTGCCGTGGCATACGCTGGCACCGGATGCCGTGGCACACGAACTCGAATCCCCGGAACAAGGCCTCTTGCCCACTGAAGCCGCCAGTCGCCTGGAAACCTGGGGGCGTAACGAGCTGGCAGCCGCCAAACCACGCCATCCCCTGCTGCGTTTTCTCCATCAGTTTCACAATCTTCTGCTGTATCTGATGATGGCGGCCGGCCTTATCACCCTTGCGCTCGGCGAATGGGTGGATGCTGCTGTACTGTGGGCGGCCGTATTCATCAATGGGGTCATCGGGTTCGTCCAGGAAGGCAAGGCAGAAAACGCCCTTGCCGCCATCCGCGGCATGCTGGCACCGCACGCCACCGCCATCCGCAACGGTCAGCGCCTAGTCATCGATGCGGCATGCCTCGTGCCCGGCGACCGCGTTTTCCTTGCTTCAGGCGACCGTGTGCCGGCGGATGTGCGGCTGATCCATGCACGCGACCTGCGCATCGACGAAGCCTCGCTCACGGGTGAATCTCTGGCGGTCGAAAAAACCATAGACATCGTCGCGGCCGATGCCGCCCTGGGCGACCGTTACAACATGGTCTATTCGGGCACGCTGGTGATCAGCGGCCAAGGGGTCGGGGTGGTGACTGCCACCGGCCTCAAGACAGAAATTGGCCGCATCACGCGCCTGATCAGCGGCGTGGAAAGCGTCAGTACCCCGCTGATGCGCAAGATCAATAGTTTTTCCTTCCGGCTGGCCATCGTCATTCTTTGCATTGCGGTAGCCACCTTCGCTTTCGGGGTGCTACTGCGCGGTTATGCGCTGACAGATATGTTTCTGATGGTGGTCGCCCTGGTGGCTTCGGCCATACCAGAAGGCCTGCCCGCGATCATGACCATCATACTGGCACTGGGCGTGCAGCGCATGGCGCGGCATCGCGCCATCATCCGGCGCCTGCCCGCCGTCGAAACGCTGGGTTCGGTCACCGTCATTTGTTCCGACAAGACCGGCACCCTGACGCGCAATGAAATGACCGTCCAGCGCATCGTCACGGCCACCGGCAGTTATCGGGCCAGTGGTGTCGGTTACCGCCCTGAAGGCCGTATTGAGGCTGACGATGCCGAGGGCGACCCTACCACGCGCGACGACCTGCTCATGGCCCTGAAAACGGGCATGTTATGCAATGACAGCGTGCTGGAACACCGTGACGACGGGTGGCAGATTGTTGGCGACCCCACCGAGGGCGCGCTGCTGGTGTTGGGCGGCAAGGCCCGCATGGAACTCACCCGGCTTGAACAGGAATGGCCTCGCCTGGATTCCATTCCCTTTGAATCCGAAAATCGCTACATGGCTACCCAGCATCGCGATGGCGCCGGGCAGGACTGGATTCTCGTCAAAGGCGCACCCGAACGAATATTGTCCATGTGCCAGTCGCAGGCGAGCACCGACGGGATCGCTGAGCTGGATGTGGACTACTGGCGCCGCATGGCCAACGATATTGCAGCGCGTGGCCTGCGGCTGCTGGCGCTGGCCCATAAGCAGGCCGCCCCCAAAGCGGGCCTGCTCTCATCAGCCGACATGGATGAAGGGTTTGTGATGCTGGCCGTGGTCGGCATCATTGACCCGCCCCGCAGCGAAGCCATAGACGCTGTCAGGCAATGCCACGCCGCGGGCATACAGGTCAAGATGATCACCGGCGACCATGCCGACACTGCGCGTGCCGTAGGCGCTCAGTTGGGCATAGGGGTCGGCAAGCCGGCAGTCACCGGCGCGGAAATATCCCTGCTTGACGACGAAGCCCTGCGCCGGGTCGCCACCGACGTCGACATCTTTGCCAGGGCCAGCCCCGAGCACAAACTGCGGCTGGTGCAGGCACTGCAAAACAGCGGCAACATCGTTGCCATGACAGGCGACGGCGTCAATGACGCACCCGCCCTCAAGCGGGCCGACGTCGGCGTGGCCATGGGGCTCAAAGGGACGGATGCGGCTCGCGAAGCCTCGGACATGCTGTTGGCCGATGACAACTTCTCCACCATCGCCGCGGCAGTGCGCGAGGGCCGGGCCGTTTACGATAACCTGCGCAAGTTCATCCTTTTCATGCTGCCAACCAACGGTGGCGAAGCACTGGTGGTGATCGCCGCCCTGTTGCTGGGGTTCACCCTTCCGCTCACCCCGGCGCAGGTCCTGTGGATCAATATGGTTACGGCTGGCACCCTGGGGATTGCTCTGGCATTCGATGCACCAGAAGACGACATCATGCAGCGTGCGCCGCGCCCGCCTGAAGAACCCTTGTTCACCGCCTTCTTTGTGTGGCGCCTGACCTTTGTTTCTCTGTTGATGATGTTGGGGGCGGTGATTCTCTTTCTTTACAAGCTGAATAGCGGGGCCGAGCTCGAAGTGGCTCGAACGATGGCGGTGAACACCATAGTGTTGTGCGAAGTCGTGTATTTGCTCAACAGCCGCCGTCTCAGGCACAGCGTGCTCGACCGCGAAGGCCTGTTCGGCAACCCCATCGCGCTGCTCACCATGGTGCTGGCCGTACTCTTCCAGTTTCTTTATATGTACTGGAGCCCTATGCATACGATCTTCGGTTCGGCCGCGCTTTCCGCTCATGAATGGCTGCTCACCATTACCGCCGCCCTGGTTCTGTTCTTTGCCGTCGAGGCCGAAAAAGTGCTGGTGAACCGGGTACAGACAGCCAGGCGTGCCCGGGGCCAGGCCCGCCCAGGGGCTGTCACTTGAATCCGCTGCTGTTATCCCGTTCTGCGGGGCAGGAGCCTCGCCTTAATCGTCCTTGCCGTTGGGGGACATTGCGCCGGCGGGGGCACGCTTGCCCCGGGTGCGTTGCAGATGGTCCAGATAGGCATCATCAACATCACCGGTCACGTAGCTGCCACTGAAACATGAGGCTTCAAACTGACTCATGGCCGGGTTCAGATCCTGTATTGATTGTTCAAGATCGGCCAGATTCTGGTACACAAGGCCATTCGCTCCTATTTCCTGGGCTATTTCATCAGTATCACGCCCGTGGGCGATGAGTTCCGACTGGGTCGGCATATCAATGCCATAAACGTTGGGGTAGCGCACAGCCGGCGCCGCCGAGGCGAAAAACACCTTGTTCGCGCCCGCTGCACGCGCCATTTCCACGATTTCCCGGCTGGTCGTGCCACGGACAATGGAATCATCCACCAACAGCACGTTCTTGCCACGGAATTCCATGTCAATGGCGCTGAGTTTCTGACGTACCGACTTCTTGCGCACCGCCTGGCCCGGCATGATGAAAGTCCGGCCAATATAGCGATTCTTGATGAAGCCTTCGCGATAGGTCAGGTCTAATCTGGAAGCCAGCTGCATGGCTGCAGGCCGTGCGGAATCGGGGATGGGCATGACCACATCGATTTCACCCAGCCGCAGCGAACGCGCAACGTTATCGCCAAGGTATTCACCCATATGCAGGCGAGCATCATAGACCGACACGCCGTCCATGAAACTGTCGGGCCGCGCAAAATAAACATATTCGAACACGCAAGGGGTGAGCACTGATTTTTCGGCACACTGACGGCTGCGTACGTTGCGGTCGATATCAATGATCACCGCTTCACCCGGTTCGATGTCGCGCAGACGCGTGAAACCACAACCCGTGAGGGCGACGGATTCAGAGGCGACCATCCACTCGGTGCCTTGGGATGTTTCC
>JBAYOJ010000098.1:0-8580 GCA_041678385.1 Burkholderiaceae bacterium
GGAGTAAGTGTGGTTAAGGTGATAGTGGCGACGGCGGATTCCAGCAGCACGCGGAAGTGGCACGATGTTATGCAAGCGGCTCTGCCGCAATACGAAGTCCTGGCGTGGGATGCCGCAGCTCAGGCAACAGGGGCGCGCTACGCGGTGGTCTGGATGCCGCCAGAAGAACTGTTTCGGCGCGAAACCGGCTTGCAGGCGGTATTCAACCTCGGTGCGGGTGTCGATCACCTCATGAGCCTGCCCAGCTTGCCGGATATTCCCGTGCTGCGTCTGGAAGACGCTGGCATGGCGGCGCAGATGGCTGAGTACGTCATTCATAGTCTGGCCAGCCTTTCGCGCGGCTTCGATGCCTATGCCATGCAGCAGGCAAATGGCCGTTGGGCGCCGTTGCCGGTGATGCGCTACGAGGATTGGCCCGTAGGGGTCATGGGGCTGGGCAAGCTGGGTTCGCACGTTGCGTGCGCAGTGGCTGAACTGGGTTATCCGGTGGCCGGGTGGGCGCGTCGCGCACAACAGCTTGATGGTGTTCAGGTTTATCACGGTGCGGCACAGTTTGCCGACTTTCTTGGCCGCAGCCGGGTGCTGGTCAATCTGTTGCCGCTGACGCCCCAGACGACGGGCATCATTGATTCCAGTCTTCTGAAACAATTGAGACCCAATGCTGTCGTGATCAATATCGCGCGGGGCGGCCATGTCGTTGATGCAGACTTGCTGGCTGCGCTTGATTCCGGCCAGGTCCAGGCAGCGGTGCTGGATGTATTCAACCAGGAACCTTTGCCGCCCGACCATCCCTACTGGGTACACCCGAGGGTGCGCATCACGCCGCACGTGGCGGCCACAACGATGGAACATCATGCCGTTGCGCAGGTCAGTGAAGGCATCAGGCGCCTGGAGCAGGGGGAAGCCGTTGACGGCCTGGTGGGGCGCGATACCGGCTATTGACGCCTGCGTGGGCGGGGTGGGCGCGGCCGGCCAGCGGGGGAATTTTCAGGTTTGCGCAAACCCGACCAGATAATGGCGCCGATCATGATGGCGCCGCCGACCAATGCGCGCACGCCCGGGTACTGGCTGAACAGTACGGCCGCAAAAAAGATGGCGTAGATGGGCTCCAGCGCTATTACGATCCCCGCGCTGCGGGCCTTCAATATCATCAGGCTCGACACCAGCAGATAGTGCGACAGGGCGGTGCAGAATACCCCCAGCAGTGCCAGCCATATCCAGTCCAGCGTCGATATCGTGCCGATGCTGCCCAGGCTGAAGGGCAGGGTGACCACAACAACCACCAGGTTTTCCCAGCAGGCCACTTGGTAGGCAGCTATGTGGCCCGCGGCCTTCCGGTTGATCAGGGTGAACGAGGCGAACGAAAACCCTGAAACAATCGCCCAGATCAGCCCTTCGGTGGCCTGGTCACGGAAATCCAATGAGGGTGTTACCAGTATCAAGCCGAAGGTCACCAGTGACAGGATGATCCATTCCTGGCGGCTGACGCGCTCGCGCAGCACCAGCCATTCGCAGAGTGTGATAAATGCCGGGAAGCTGGCAAAGCCGAGCGTGGCAATGGCAACGCCGCCCACCTTCACTGCAATAAAGAAAGTGACCCAGTGGATGGCGAGCATGATGCCGGCGCAGCCCAGTGCCAGCGCGCTGCGCTTGTCAATGCCGGCCCATATGGGCAACCCTTGCCAGCGCATGAAGGCCAGCAGGGCAGCCACGGCAAAACCTGCGCGTCCCAAGGTGATTACCATGGCATCGGCCCCGATCAGCTCGCCGAAAATACCAGTCAGGCCGAACAGCACGGCGGCAAGATGGATGGCAAGGAGGGCGTGTTGGCGTGTCATGTAGCGGCGATGCGTAAAGGAGGGAAGAGTTCGGTTGAACGATTGCGATTACACTAGGCTCTTCACACTTTATCCGAGTAAATGGAGGCGGAATTGACGAATCAGGCTAAAGCAGTACGTATCGACAGTCACGGCGGTCCCGAGGTATTGAAACTTGTAACGATTGATGTGCCGGCGCCTGCTGCGGGCGAAGTGACTATACGTCAGAAGGCGGCAGGCCTGAACTTCATCGATATTTATTTCCGTACTGGTCTGTATCCGCATCCTCTGCCTCATGGCTTGGGGTTCGAGGCCGCTGGCGATGTGGTCGCCGTTGGCGAGGGCGTGACACACCTGAAGGTCGGCGACCGTGCGGCATATGGTCAGAGCCCCTTGGGCGGCTATGCCGATTTGCGCAATGTACCGGCCAGCCAAGTGGTGAAGCTGCCCGATGCCATCAGCTACGAAGATGCCGCATCCATTATGCTCAAGGGTCTGACCACCCAGTATCTGTTCCGCCAGTGCTATCGCCTGCAGGAAGGAGAAACCGTGCTGTTTCATGCCGCTGCAGGTGGCGTCGGTCTGCTGGCCTGCCAATGGGCACGCGCCCTCGGGGTCAAGTTGATCGGTACCGCATCCAGCCCTGAAAAATGCGCGCTGGCCAAAGAACACGGTGCATGGGAAGTCATCGACTACAGCCGCGAAAACGTGGCAGAGCGTGTCAATGAACTGACCAATGGCGCCAAGTTGCCTGTCGTGTTTGACGGGGTAGGCAAGGACACCTGGATGACTTCGCTCGACTGCCTGCGGCCTCGTGGCATGATGGTCAGTTTCGGCAATGCGTCCGGCCCGGTTGAAGGCGTCAATCTGGGGCTGCTGGCGGCCAAGGGTTCGCTTTATGTCACCCGCCCCAGGCTCGGTGATTTTGTTGCCACGCAAGAAAGCATGCAGGCGGCAGCCGACGAGCTTTTCGGCCTGATCGTCGATGGCAGCATCAAGGTGGCGATCGGCCAGCGTTTCCCGCTGGCCGAAGCTGCCCAGGCGCAAGAAGCACTGGCGGCGCGCAAAACAACCGGCGCTACCATCTTCACGCTCGACTGACTCCTAGAGCATGAGCCTCGCCGTTTGCGGCGGGGCCAAGCGAGGCGATATCAATGGGGTGCCGAAGGCGCCCCTGTATTGCGGCGAATGCAGGCTGCTGCGGCCCAAAACCCAAGGTTCAAGGCCGCGGCGGTCACGCTTGCTGGTGGTAACGCTGCACGCGTTCGACCTCTTCGCGCGACCCCAAGATCACGCCAACGCGTTGATGGAGCGCGCTGGGGTCGATATCCAGAATCCGCTGATTGCCGTCTGTCGCCGCGCCGCCAGCCTGCTCAATGATGAAGCCCATAGGGTTGGCTTCGTACATCAGACGCAACTTGCCTGCCTTGCCGCTGGGTCGTTCATCGCGTGGATACATGAAGATACCGCCGCGACTCAGGATGCGATGCACGTCGGCCACCATGGATGCCACCCAGCGCATGTTGTAATTCTTGCCCAGAGGGCCTTCTCTACCTGCCAGGCAGTCGTCGATATAGCGCTTGACGGGCGCTTCCCAGTGCCGCATGTTGGACATGTTGATGGCAAATTCGGCAGTTTGTTCCGGAATGCGGATGTCGTCCTGTGTCAGGCGCCAGGCGCCGGTTTCACGGTCCAGCGTGAAACCTACCACGCCATTGCCGACCGTCAGCACCAACATGGTTTGCGGGCCGTAAACGGCATAGCCTGCAGCCACTTGCCGGCTGCCGGCCTGCAGGAAATCGCCTTCCTCGACTTCACGTCCCGAGGCTTCGGCGGGGGCGTGCAATACTGAAAATATCGTGCCTATTGACACGTTCACGTCAATGTTTGATGAGCCATCCAGGGGGTCGAACAGCAGCAGGTATTCGCCCTTGGGGTAGCGGTTCGGTATCAGGTGGATGGTTTCCATTTCTTCGGATGCCATAGCCGCCAGGTGCCCCCCCCATTCGTTGGCATCAAGCAGAATTTCGTTGGAAAGGACGTCCAGTTTTTTCTGGACTTCGCCCTGAACGTTTTCGGATTCCAGGCTGCCCAGCACGCCGCCAAGCGCGCCTTTGCCTACCGCGTGACCGATGGCCTTGCAGGCACGGGCGACGGTTTCGATAAGCAGACGCAATTCGGCCGACATGGCCTGTTCGCAGCGCTGCTGCTCGACCAGATACTGGGTCAGGGATTTATGCTTCATTGATCAGTGCTCCTGATGGATGCTCAAGGCTTTATTGACGATTTCCGCGACGTTACGCGAGAGTACAGGGTGTTGACGGATGCGCTCCAGCGCAGCGCTTGCGGATTGACGCAAGGAAGGTGTGAGGCGCGACCAATTGTCGAAGGCGCGGGCCAGTCGGGCGGCGATTTCAGGATTCAAGGCGTCGAGCGCCAGCACCTGCTCGGCCCAGAAGTCGTAGCCGGCTTTGCTGTGAGCATTGCGCGGGTTGTTCATGCAGAACTGGAAGACGACCGAACGGGCGCGGTTGGGGTTGCGCAACGAAAACGCAGGATGCAGCATCAGGGCCCGGATCTCATCCACGGTGGTGAACGGGGAAGCAGCCTGCACTGAAAACCATCGGTCAATCACCAGAGGATCATGCTGCCAGCTATCGTAGAAATGGCGATACGCCGCGTTACGCGCATCGCTGCCGCCCCAATTGGCCAGTGCCGACAGTGCCGCCATGCGGTCAGTCATGTTGCGGGCGCCTTCGTAGGCCTGCATGGTGATTTTCGAGGCATGGGCCTGCCCGCCGGCGAGCAGATAAATGAGGGTCAGGCCATGCAGTGCCCGCTTGCCCATGGATTCCGCATCGGGGGAATATTCCGTGCCTGCGTCCGTGGTCGCCTGGAGCCGACGTGCCCAAAGCGGGGCAAGCTGGTGACCGAGCTCGGCGGTCAGATCGCGATGCGCCTGCACGACGGCTTGCGGCTCCATGGGGCGCGTTTGTTCAATCAACTCTCTCTGGGAAGGTAGGGACAAAACACGTGCCAAGTAGGCGTCAGACAGGCTGTCATCCTGAAGCAAGGCGGCCCAGACTTCGCACAGCACGTCGCTGGAAGGCGGGGCCGCGCTATCCAGTATGGCCTGAGCGCGCGCCAGCAGCAGCTTGCGAGCGAGTTCCTGGCCGGCTTCCCACCGGGCGAAAGGGTCTGGGTCGCGGCGAGCCAGGAGCGCAAGTTCGGTGTCCGGCCGTTCATACTCGACGACCACAGGCGCGGAAAAGTCTCGCAACAGTGACAGGACCGGGCGTTGCGCGATGCCGTGGAAAGTCCAGGACTGGCTTTGCTGTTGAAGTTCGAGCAGTAGCGTGCCGGGTGCTGCTGCCGGATGTGGGACAGCGCCATCGGGAATGATGGTTTCGCCCTCCGTCGTGAGCAGGCCCACCGCCATTGGTATATGCAGCGGTTGTTTGGCGGCGGGTGGATTCTGCAGAAGCTCAATGCCGACAGGCGGGTTGTTTTGCGACAGCGTGATGGTGCAACGACCGGTTTTGGCATCGTGTTCCAGCTGCACGCTGACGCGAGGGGTACCCGCCTGGCTGTACCAGCGCCGGAATATTTGCAGATCGCGGCCGGGGTGGCGGGCTTTGTAGACCGATTCCATGGCATCGATGAAGGCGTCGCAGGTCACGGCCTGCCCGTCATGGCGGCGAAAGTATTCTTCCAGGCCAGCCCGGAAGCCTTCCCGCCCCAGCAGGGTGTGCTGCATGCGTATGACTTCGGCGCCTTTTTCGTAAATGGTGGCGGTATAGAAGTTGGCAATTTCCTGATAGCTTTCCGGCCGTATGGGATGAGCCATGGGGCCGGCGTCCTCGGGGAACTGTGCAATTCTTAAGGTAGATACATCATCTATACGTTTTACCGCTCTTGCACTGGCCGCTGCTGCGCCATCCAAGCCATCTGCAAGCATATCCGCAGAGAATTCCTGATCGCGGAAAACCGTCAGCCCCTCTTTCAGGGACAACTGAAACCAATCGCGGCAGGTAACGCGATTGCCCGTCCAGTTATGGAAGTATTCATGGCCAATGACAGCTTCGATGGCCCGATAGGAGGTGTCGGTGGTTGAGGATGGGTCGGCCAGCACATAGGCGGAATTGAAGACATTCAACCCTTTGTTTTCCATGGCCCCCATATTGAAATCGCGGGCGGCCACGATCATGAAGCGGTCCAGGTCGAGTTCCAGGCCATAGCGCTGTTCGTCCCAGCGCACCGAACGTATCAGGCTGTCGAGCGCCCATTCTGTGCGGTCTTCGGCGCCATGGTCGCTGTATACCTGTAGCAGTGCCTCGCGGCCGCTGCGGGTGGTAATGCCTTGCTCGCGGCAGGCGAAATCACCGGCCACAACCGCGAACAGGTAACTGGGCTTCAGATGCGGGTCTTCCCACACGGCTTCGTGGCGGCCATCGCCGAGATCGCGTTCCGTGAGCAGATTGCCGTTGGACAGCAGCAGTGGGTATTGCGCCTTGTCGGCGCGCAAGGTCACACGATAACGTGACATGACATCCGGGCGATCCGGAAACCAGCTTATGCGACGAAAGCCTTGGGCTTCACATTGTGTGAATAGATGTTCGCCGGATACGTAGAGCCCCATCAGCGTCGAGTTGCTTTCTGGTTGGCAGGTGCTGATGATTTCGACGGTGAAATGATCGCTGTCAGGGTAGAGCAGCAGCGTCTCATCCTGCAGGCGATATTCGTTCTCGGCCAGCCGGCGCCCATCAATGGACACCGATTCCAGGCCCAGATTTTGCCCGTCCAGTACCAGGGGAACCGATTCAGGTGTCAGGCGCTCAAACATCATGGTGGACGTGACACGCGTCAAGCCGGGGTCCAATTCAAAACATAGCGAGACCGTAGGCAGGCGATACGGAAAAGGCTGATAATCCTGGCGGGAAATGGTGGGAGAGGTTTCAGTTCGCATGATGGGATAAATGAGCCGGAATTGCAGTACAGGTATTGTAATGTTCTGAAAGTCGCGCCCCCGGGGCGCAGGAGAATGAAATGAACAGCCACGCAGCTTTCAACCGCTTTCGTCATGTTTGGGGAGTCTGGCTGGCGGCGCTGCTGATCGCATTGGGCGGTTGTGCTTCAACGTTGTCGGCACGGGTCACCACTTATCAGCAGTGGCCGGTCGGAGCTCAGGGGGAATACTACCGTATCGTGCCCGTCGCCGCGCAATCAGGCAACTTGCAATTTGCAGCGTTTTCAGACATGCTGCGCGCCGCTATTGGCCCGGTCGGGCTGCGCGAAGCGACTGACGGGGGCGCCGCGCGCTTTGACATCAGTATGGAATACGGCAATCCCGTCAAGCAGGTTTGGGTGCAGCGTTATAACGATTATTTCTATGATGGCTGGATGGGGCCGGCGTTCGGTGGATATTACGGTGGTTGGGGCCGTTGGGGTGGTGGCATATTTGTCACGCCGTCCGTGGTCAATGTACCGGTCGACCTCTACCGCAATACCTTGACCATTACGATTCGGGATCAGCAACACGGCGGAAACGAAGTATATCGGGCGACCGCGGTTCACAGCAGTCAGGCCGATAGCCTTGACACTGTCATGCCTTATCTGATGCAGGCGATATTCGACCACTTTCCTGATAATAATGGCCAGGTCCGCGAAGTGCGGTACGAGCTGCCGCGTTGAATGGCAGGCTACAAGAAAAGGCCATCGCAATGATTTTGCGATGGCCTTGGGCAAATGCAGCGCTGAATTTCGTCGCAACGCCCGTCATGGAAGACAGGCTTGTGCGGCTTGATCAGAGCATCCCTGGAGCTTCCTTAGGGGTTGATCAGGAAACTATCGCGAGACTTGCCGGCTGCTTCGGCTTCGCTGATCCAGCGTGGAGGCTTGCCCCGGCCGGACCATGTGGCGTCGGTTTCAGGGTTTCTGTATTTGGGCGGGACGGGAGTGCGTACGATTCTGGCATTGGCGCTTTTGGTGGCCGGGCTCTTTCTTGCAACGCGACCGCTACCCTTGCGGTTAAATGCAGTTTCGATCTCGGCGGGCGTGATATCGTATTCACGCATGCTGCGGATGATGCCGGTGATGACGGGGCCGCGTTCTTTTTGTTCCAGAATAGATGCCTGTTTTTGGAGACGAAGAATTTCTTTTTCAAGTTTGCGGCGCTGTGAAGCGTAATTGGCTCGTGTCATGGGGTTCCCGTTTTTTAACTTACTTGATTACAGACTTTCGCCCCGGTTCTTAAGCAAGGGCTCGAAAAAAACGCCTCTATTCTAACTTTATGTCATTAACTTCGTGAATAGCCTTTTCAAGGTTTTTGCGACATTATCAATAAATTTACATACTGGATCGCCATGTCGAGCAATAAATCGTTTCAGCTTGCTGCAATTCAGATGGTTTCAGGCACATCCGTCGATGTAAATCTGGCGCGCGCGGGCGAACTTGTGGCTGAAGCAGCAGCAAATGGCGCAGGCTTGATACTGCTGCCGGAATACTTCTGCTTTATGGGTCGGCGCGACACCGACAAGCTGGCTCTGCGTGAATCTCCTGGCAGCGGTCCTATTCAGGATTTTCTTTCAAGTACGGCCCGGCGTCACGGCATATGGCTGCTTGGAGGCACTTTGCCCTTGATAAGTGAGGATGCCGACCGCATCTACAATTCCATGCTGGTCTTCAATCCAGATGGTCAGCAAATCGCGCGCTACGACAAAATCCATCTTTTTGGTTTCCGAAAAGGCGATGAGGCCTTCGATGA
>JBAYOJ010000099.1:0-8502 GCA_041678385.1 Burkholderiaceae bacterium
ACATCCGGCAGCAAGGGCGAACGGGTGGCGGAGGTTACCGCCAGCGCACGCAAGCGGTTGCCCTTCAAGGGTTCGAGCGAGGTCATGACAACGTCGAGCATCATGTCCACGTGCCCGCCCAGCACGTCGATGAGCGCGGGGCCACTGCCTTTGAACGGGATATGATTGAGCTGTATGCCAGTTTCGGATGCCAGGTATTCGCTGCCCAGATGGCTGGAAGTGCCCTGCCCGCCCGACGCATAGGTGATTTCGCCGGGGCGCGATTTGGCCAGGTCGACGAATTCCTTCAACGTAGTGGCCTTGACCGATGGATGGACCACGATCAGGTCGGGAATCGTACCCACCATGGTGACGGGGGTGAAGTCGTTGAAAATATCGTACGGCAGGGATTTATACACACTGGGATGGATGGCATGCGTGGATATGGTGCCCATCAACAATGTATAGCCATCGGCGGGCTGGCGCACTACGTAGCTTGCACCTATGGTGCCCCCCGCACCCACTTTGTTTTCGACGATGACCGGTTGGCCGATTTCGTTGCCCAGCGCATCACCGATGCGGCGCGCCACCAGGTCAGTGGAGCCGCCGTTGGCAAAGGGCACGATCAGACGTACCGGCTTGTTTGGCCAGTCGGCCGACTCGTCGGCCTGCACGGCCCCGCCGGCGGCCAGGCCACCGGCGACTGCAAGCGCCAGCGCTGCCTTCTTGAACCACCGAGTATTCATGATGCGAGTCTCCTTGTACATGATTGAATATTTGCTGAAACTAATAGTAAGTACGTCACCCCAGGCCGTCCACAGGCTGCCGCTTATAAGGATATAGACAGCACTATGCGCCCTTCAGACCTCCACCTGCTGCCGCATTTCGACGCGCTGATCTCTCACCAAAGCGTATCGAAGGCCGCTGCCCAGATGGGCATCACCCAGCCAGCCATGAGCAACGCCCTGAGCAAACTCAGGCACATCTTTGCCGACCCTTTGCTCAAGCGCGAAGGCAACCACTGGCGGCCCACCGAACGCGCCCTGCATCTGCACCGCAACTTCCGGCCGCTGCTGGACGCCTGGTTGGCAGAAACCTCGCCCAGCGCCGGCTTCAATCCCGCAACCGCCCACAAGACCTTCAATCTTTATGCCACTGATTACATCCAGTTCGTAATGATGCCGCCGCTGCTGGTCAACTTGCGCAAAGCCGCCCCTCATATCAAGCTGCAAGTGCTGCCTCCACGCTTGCATGGCGGCCAGGAAATGCTGACTGAGAACCACATAGAACTGCATATCGGCCACTATCCCGACGCCCCCGACAGCCTTCGAGCCCGCTTTCTGTTCGAAGAATCGGCCTGTTGCGTGGTGCGGGCCGACCATCCGCTGCTTTCCCGGCCATGGAATCTGGATACCTTCCTGGATTACGAACATATGGACGCAACCGGGCATATTGGTTATTTCAATTCCCAACTCAACGCCCTTCTGCTGCAACAAGGCCGCAACCGCCGTACTGGAGTCGTATTGTCCAGCTACCTGGCCGTGTGTTTCGTGATTGCCTCATCGGACATGATTGCCACCCTGCCCGCCAGCGTGGGCCGCTCGCTGGCCCCGAAAGCCGGTGCGGTGGCGCTGCCCACGCCGGTACCGCTGCCACCCCTGCGCATTTCGATGTTCTGGCATGAACGCTATCAGTTCGACCCGGCCCATGCCTGGCTGCGTCAGTACGTCGCCAGCGAGATCGAAGCGGCGCAGCTGGACACTGCGCCTGCTTTTTGACACATCTGTTTAAGACACGACTTCGGTCTGTTCCACCAATTTATCCATTTGGGCAGCATAGTATTCCTGCGCTGCCTGTGCGCTGATGACCCCATCCACCAGATCACGCTCTACATCCTGTAGTGAGCGCTGCGACGGGGCCCCCACGCCGCCCCCTCCCGGCGTTTCCATGCGCACGCCCTGCCCTTTTTGCAGCACTATGCTGGCCGCCTTGGAAGGCAACGCCTCGATCCTGCCATCAGGATGGTGCAGCTCAAGGCGGGCACGACGGCCTGGTTCCGCACCCAGCGCGCCGCTGGGCTGGCCTACCAGATGCGAGTCAGAACGTGCAGTGAAGACGATCCCCGGAACCAAGGCGGATATCTGGCGGGCCAGTGCCATGCCGCCGCGACGCCGCCCTGCACCACCGGAATCCGCGACATAGCCGTATTCATCGACCATCAGCGGATACTCATTTTCCAGTGCCTCGACAGGCAGATTCGACGAGTTGGTCATATGCACATGAACGCCGTCCATGCCATCGGCCCCGGCCGTAGCGCCCGCACCGCCGCCGACCGTTTCCAGATAGACAAACTCACCCTTGCGATGCTGATGCTTGCCGGAAAAAACGATGGCCGGGCAGACGTCATTACCTGCACCCATAATCTTGTCCTCGGGCAACACCCCCCGGAAAGCACCGAAAATCGCCCCTGCCACCTTCTGGGCTGTGATGGAACGGGCTCCCACCGCCGCAGGCAGTTCCGGATTCACAATGCTGGCCGGCGGCAGCTTGATCGACAAGGGTTCAAACAGGCCGGCATTGGCGGAAAGCTCAGGGTCCAGCAAGGCCTTGACTGCGTAGTACACGCAGGCATGAACGGCGTTGAGCGGCAGATTCATCGCCCCCCTGGCCTCAGGCCCTGAGCCGGAAAAATCGAACTCAAGACCTTCGGCGCCTACCGTGACCCTCACGCAAATAGGCACGGGTTCGCCATCGCCCAGCCCGTCATCGTCCAGCCAGTTCTTGAACTCGTACGAACCTTGCTTGAGTTCGCCAATCCGTTTGAGCAGGCGGCGCCGGGTGTAAACCAGAACATCTTCCACGGCCTGCAAGGTCTTTTCCAGGCCCATCTGATGAATCAGGCCCGATATGGCGGCCGCACCGCGCTCGTTGGTGGCGATCTGCACTTTAAGATCAAGCGTGCGCTCTTCCGGATCACGGGTGTTGTTGGCGATCAGGTTGAGTAGGTCTTCATCAAGCACGCCCTGTTGCACGATGCGTATCACCGGCAGGCGCAACCCCTCTGCGAAGATGGACCGCAGGCCGCCCGCAATCGACCCCGCCACCACACCCCCAAAATCGGAATGATGGCCGACATTGGCGGTGAAAAACACCAATCGGCCTTCGTGGAATACTGGCGTGACGATGTTCACATCGGGCAGATGGCTGCCCCCTGCCAGATAAGGATCATTGCAAATATAGGCATCGCCTTCCCGGATGCCATCCAGACCGTAGCGTGCAATCACGGCAGCCACGGCGCCATTGAGAGAACCCAAATGCAGCGGGATCTGAGTGCCCTGCGACACCAACCGGCCCTTGCCATCGAACAGGGCAACCGAGCAGTCCTTGCGTTCCTTGATATTGGTCGAAAACGATGAACGCACCAGGGTGTTGTTCATGTCTTCAGTGATGGACAGCAGCCGATTGACGAAAACTTCCATCTCGATCGGATCGCGCACCATTTCCTGTGTAATCATATTCCGCTCCCGCGCTCAGGCGATGTTGATGATGAGGTTGCCGTAGGCATCGACTTCAAGCGTCTGCCCGGGACGGATCACCGTGGTCGAACTCATTTCCTCGACAACAGCCGGCCCCGACAGTTTTACGCCCGGTCCCAGGTTCACCCGCCGGTATACCTTGCTGGGCACCCAGCCATGATCGGCGCCAAAGTATATTTGGCGCTCGGCATCCGGCTGTGCTGTACCGACCGGTTCCAGTTTCGCCAGCGGCGCCTTGCTGACGGCACCCACCGCTTTCATGCGGCAGTTGATGATCTCGATCTGTCGGGTCGGCACGTTGTAGCCATATTCCTTCTTGTGAGCTTCGTGAAAGCCCGCCTCAAACAATGCCAGGCTGCCGTCACCCAGATCCTCCATGGGCACTTGCACCTCGAAGTTCTGGCCTACGTAACGCGCATCAATGAAGCACTGATAGCTGCGGTTTTCCGGAACAACTTCTTCCTCGCTCAGCCACTGGTCGGCGGAGTCGCGCAATTGCTCGAAACGCTGCTGAATGCGAGGCCAGGTAGCAGCCTGCGCCATCAGAATTTCGCTACCGACAAAATCAAACGAGATGTCGGTCAGCAGTATCCCGCGAGCACACATATTGCCGGGCTCCGGCGGGATGATGACGGTGGGGATGCCGCATTCCTTCGCCACATCAATGGCATGCAGCGGCCCGGCACCGCCATAGGCAAAAAGCGCAAATTCCGAGAGATCGTAGCCGCGTTCGGTCGATACTGAGCGGATAGCCCGACTCATGTTGGCATTGGCGATGCGGATAATGCCCTCAGCGGCCGTTTCCAGGTCCAGACCCAGTGGGTCGGCCACCTGCTTCTGGAGCACCTGCTTGGCTTCGTCGGAAAAAATAGGCATTTTGCCGTCCAGCACGGCCACTGGATTGAGCCTGTGCTGTGCAATCTGCGCGTCGGTGATAGTGGGTTTGTCACCCCCCTTGCCATAACCCACGGGACCGGGAACTGCCCCGGCGCTTTGCGGGCCCACTTTCAGTGATCCGGCATCGTCCAGCCACGCCATGCTGCCCCCGCCGGCACCGATCACATGGATATCGACCATGGGCGTCTTGACAGGATAGCCTGCCACGCTGCGACTGGAACTGAACATGGCTTCACCGTCGGCAATCAATGATACGTCGGTACTGGTGCCTCCCACGTCGAAGGTCACCAGATTGGGACGCCCAATAACGCGCCCCACCATGGCCGCCCCCACGACGCCCGCTGCCGGGCCTGATAAGCACGTGCGCACAGGAAACCTGCGCACCGCTTCTACCGACATCAACCCGCCATTCGAATGGATGGTGAACGGTTCGTGCACAATACCGGCGGCCTTGACACGCTGCAGGAAACGGCCCAGGTAGCCTTCCATGCGCGGCCCGACCTTGGCATTCAGCATAGTGGTGGAAAAACGTTCGTACTCACGAAATTCCGGCAGAACTTCGCTGGACAGGCAGATATAGGCGTCCGGCAGCACTTCACGCAGTATCTCGCCCACACGGATTTCATGAGCAGCATTGCGATAGGAATGCAGCAGGCAAATCGCCACCGCCTCAACCTTGTCTTCCTTCAGTTCCAGAGCGACTCTGCGGACCTCATCTTCGTCCAACGGGATCAGCACGTCGCCATTGGCAGCCAAGCGCTCAGTAACCACCTTGCGCCACTTGCGCGGTGCAAGCGCCTCGGGCTTGCGCACGTTGTAATCAAAATTGTGCGGGCGTGTCTGGCGGCCAATGTCCAATACATCACGAAAGCCGCGTGTAGTGATTAGCGCGCAGCGGGCCCCTTTGCCCTCAATCACCAGGTTGGTGGCCACCGTTGTACCGTGCCCGATATGCAGGATGTCAGATGCCTGCAGGCCGTTTTGCTCGATCAGTTCAGAAACACCGCGCGCGATCGCCTCGGACGGATCATGCGGGGTGGAAGGGACCTTATGAAAACGGGTTGCCCCATCCCCCCCGTGAACCAGCACCAGATCTGTAAATGTACCGCCGACATCCACACCTACTCTATACATAATTGTCTTCTCACCATGACTGCGTTTGGATGCATTTATGGTAGAGAACTCCGTGGCTGCAAGCCACGGCAACCAGCCTTATAAGGATATGCAGCGGCGCTTATATCCCTGTGGTTCGCAATAGGTACGCATAGAGGACGCCCTAAGCAAAACACCCCACAGGCGTACCGGTGGGGTGTTTTGCTTAGGGCGTTATGCCCTGGACTCAGGCCGCCTGCACGGCCAGAGCCTTAAAAAGATCGCCTTAGACGACCTGGATGGACTTGGCTTGTGGGCCTTTCTGACCCATGCCGGAAACGAAGGACACGCGCTGGTTTTCTTCCAGCGAACGGTGACCATCGCCAACGATTTCTGTGTAGTGGGCGAAAAGGTCTTTGCCACCAGCTTCAGGGGTGATGAAGCCGAAGCCCTTTTCATTGTTAAACCACTTGACGATGCCGAATTCTTTATCTGTGCTCATTTGTAATACTCCTGTTGACGTTGAGCGGAATGCTCGGGCAGGACACCAGGCGTATAAAGGCACTGTTCGGCACGGGTTGCTGTGCTAACTGATCCAAATAACTAACCTAAATATTCACTTGCCGACAGGCAGAGTAACCGCTGTATGCCCGGGGGTCAATGTATTTTATGTAATGCGGCGTGTACACCACTTGCCTGGCCTTGGCAACCTACGCCAAGACCAGGCATAAGACGCCTTATTTGGTAAATGCGCCCAACTGGGCGACTGTCGGTTGCCCCGCCACCTCGACATCAGCCACCAGAATGCTGGCACCCGCCGTGACGTACAGACGTTTCATATCGGCGCCACCGTAAGCACAATTGGTCGTCAGCCGCCCATTGGGCGCGTCCAGGCGCAGCGTGGGCTGACCGAGGTCGTCGAAAATCCACACCACACCCATGCCGACATGCGACACGGCCAGACCGCCGTTGCTGTCCAGGGCAATGCCATCCGGCCCACCACCGCCCGACATCTGGATGAATGTCCCGACCTTGCTGACCAGGCCGTGCTGGCTCATCAAGGGCACGCGCCATATGGCGTTGGCCCGGGTGACGGCGACGTAAAGGATATTTTCTTCTTTGTTCAATACCAGGCCGTTGGGGCTGGGCACATTGGAAAGCAGACAATCCAGCCGGCCATCAGCGCAAAGACGATAAACCCGGCCGGTGGCGTCATGGTGGCCTGTCTGGCCCTGGTCCGTGAAGTACATGTCGCCGGTGGACGAGAATATCAGGTCGTTCACACCCTTGAAGCTCTGCACCAAAGGTCGCTGCAGGTAGGGTTCGACCACACCTTTTGCGGGGTCAAACACCATCACACCGTTCTTGGCGTCGGTAATGAAAACACGGCCGTCCGGGTGGAAAGCCAGCCCGTTGGGTTCGCCGTCGTACTCGACCATGCATTCCATGCCGCCGTTTTCGTCTACACGAAAGAGCCGGCCCCAGGGGATGTCGACCACCCATAACCGGCCCTGCGGGTCAAATGCCGGCCCTTCCAGAAATGCCGGTGTGGGTGCGCCATGCAGTTGGACGTCCACCCATTGTGAAGGCCGGTCTCGAACTTGGTGTTTTTCTGGAACGGACGCGAAAACATCCATCGTTTTTCTTGGTGGTGCTGCATACATGGTAAAGCTTCCCCTTTATCAACTCAGTTTGTCGTTATGGATGCTCTGAATAAGTCGAGCGATAAGCAGGCGCCCTGGATCGGGTTTGGTGCCCAGAACAACCTGCAAATCAGCCGCAATCTTATCTGAATCGGGTCACGCAATCCATGGCCACATGCCCAACAAGGTGAAACCCAAGCCGTCCTGCGGCTGGTAAAATTGCCGCCATGCCCACCAACGCCAAAACTGCTGCCAAAAGCCCTCTTTCGCGAGGAAAACGCGACCGGCCTCCAAAAACAACCACACCTGGCCCGGATGCGCCGCTTAAACCCGGCATCCCCCTCTATCGTCAGATCGTGCAACATCTGCGCAATGACATCATCCGCGGGGCGTATCCTGTCGGTACGCAATTGCCCACCGAAGAAGAGCTGGCCGAGCGTTTTTCGGTCAGTCGGCATACCGTACGCGAAGCGCTGCGCCAGCTGCGCACGGACGGCCTGGTTTCTTCCCGCCAGGGTTCGGGTACAACGGTCATGCCGCCGCCATCCGATACCGTCTTCAATGTCCACCGGGTCGCCTCCATTGATGAACTCATCGCCTACGCGGTGCACAGCCGTTATGAAGTTGAACGATCCGGCATTATTCTGACCGAAGATATTTCGCTTGATGAAGTCGACCTGCCCGACGGCCAGCAATGGTTGCGGCTTGAAGGCTTACGCCGCAGCGACACGCCCCCTGCAGAGCCTATCTGCTGGACGCAGGTGCTGGTCGCCATGGAATATGCGGGCGTAGAACGGCTGGTGAGCCGGCAACGAGGCCCCATCTGGCAACTGATTGAAGACATGTATGGCGAACGCCTTGTCGAAGTTGAACAAATGCTGCGCGCCCGCCCGGTCCCCGACAGCATCGCAGAAGCGCTTGGCGTCCCGTCAGGGTCATTTGTCGTGGAGGTCAGGCGTACTTATCGAACCTCCACCGATAAAATTGCCGAAATCTCAAGCAATCTGTATCCCGCCGAAAAGTTCCGCTTCAACATGAAGCTGCGTCGCGCCTGACGCCAATCCGGCCGCCCCCTTCCGCCCCACCCATCAAACCGATATTTCTTTGCCTCGAGCCCGAGCGGGCCCCGGGCGCTCGCGACCGTGTCCAGCCGCCCCACCCCTGTCTGAATTGCCCGTGGATTACCGATACATTGCTCAATCACAAAATGGTTCGTACAACTTATACCAGGTAATTACCCTAGTTATTGTTATAAATACAGCCTGATAATATAAAGTTGTATGGACATAAATTAAGCTCTTACGAAGCAATGAGAGCTATCGTGCCAACACTCACATCACAAGCAAATAAAGGGG
>JBAYOJ010000100.1:0-8496 GCA_041678385.1 Burkholderiaceae bacterium
CGACAGGCTCCTGGATATAATCGACCTTTCGGCCGGCTCCCGCCCGCCGCTTTGTCATGCCCGCAATAAGCGCGGCTTTCCCCTGTATTTCTGTGCCATTGAGCATTCCAACACCGATGAAGAAACTGACTGGTATCCTTTTGGCATCCGCCACCGTTCTGCTGGCCGCATGCGGCCCCGGCAATGATTCCCAGACGGCCGACGCCGCCGCTTCCGCACAGCCACGCAAGGTCGTGGTGGGCCTGGACGACAACTTCCCGCCCATGGGCTATCGCGACGAAAAGAACCAGCTGGTTGGTTTTGACATCGACCTGGCTCGCGAAGCGGCCAAGCGGCTCGGCATGGACGTCGAATTCAAGTCTATCGACTGGGGCGCCAAGGAAGCCGAACTCAACGGCAAACGCGTTGATGTGCTCTGGAACGGCCTGACCATTACCGAAGAGCGCAAGAAACATATCGGTTTCACCAAGCCTTACATGGCCAACCACCAGATCATCGTGGTGGCTGACGCCTCGCCCATCCAGACCCGTGCCGATCTGGCCGAACGTGTGGTCGGTGCCCAGGAAGGTAGCAGCGCCGTCGACGCCATCAAGAAGGAAGCCGAAATTTTTTCCAGCTTCAAGGAACTCAAGACTTTCGGCGACAACGTAACGGCGCTGATGGATCTGTCCGCCGGCAGACTGGACGCCGTCGTGCTTGACGAGGTCGTCGGGCGCTACCTGGCAGCCAAGCGCGCAGGCGAATACCGCGTACTCGAAGAAAACTTCGGCACCGAGGACTACGGCGTGGGCGTTCGCAGGGACGACACTGAACTGCTGGCGAAACTCGACAGCACGCTCGATGAAATGAAGCAGGATGGTACGGCCGGGCGCATCGCCACAGAATGGTTCGGTTCCGACATCATCAAGTAAGCAATAAAGTAACCAACCTCCAGCGGCCCCCATGGTAAACCCCTTGCGACCGGGGCAACCCCAAGGGCCACTGGCAAATCAGGCGGCAACAGCCTCAGCATGGATTACGTTCTTTCCCTGATCGGGCCGATGGCCGAAGGCGCGAAAGTCACGCTTTCGCTCTTCTTCATCACCCTGTTCCTGTCGGTGCCGCTGGGGCTGGCCCTGGCCTTGGCACGCATTTCCAAGTGGCCCCTGCTGAGCACGGCCGTCAACGGCTATATCTGGCTGATGCGGGGCACACCGCTCATGCTGCAGTTGCTGTTTGTCTATTTTGCCCTGCCCTTCGTGCCGGTCATAGGCATCCGGTTGCCCGACTTCCCGGCCGCCGTGGTCGCGTTCGCGCTGAACTACGCAGCCTACTTCGCCGAAATCTTCCGCGCTGGTATTCAGGCGGTCGAGCGGGGGCAATACGAAGGCAGCAAGGTGCTGGGCATGAATTACCTGCAGACGCTGCGACGTATTGTGCTGCCGCAAATGGTGCAACGCGTTCTGCCGCCCATGAGCAACGAAACCATTACGCTGGTCAAGGACACATCGCTCATTTACGTGCTGGCGCTCAATGACATCCTGCGCACCGCGCGCGGCATTGTGCAACGCGACTTCACAACCACCCCCTTCCTGGTGGCCGCTGTTTTCTATCTGGCCATGACGCTGATACTGACCTGGCTCTTCCAGCGCATGGAAAAACGCTATGCCAAATTCGACGAATAGTACTGCAGGCTCCGCAGCCGAAGGCCGCGAGATCATGATTGAAGCCCGCGAAATCACGAAGTCATTTGGCAACGTGCAGGTACTCAAGGGCGTGTCACTCACCCTGCGCAAGGGCGAGGTCGTCGCCATTATCGGCCCGTCCGGCTCTGGAAAAAGCACCTTTCTGCGCTGCCTGAACCATCTGGAGATCATCGACGGCGGCAGCATCACCGTCGAGGGTGAAGTGCTGGCCACAGCCGTCCCCGACGCGCCCAGCCGTTACGCCGGCGATGCCGACGTACGCCGTATCTGCCGAAAAATGGGTATGGTGTTCCAGTCATTCAACCTGTTCCCGCACATGACGGTGCTGCAGAACATTATCGAAGCCCCCATGACTGTCAAGCGGCAGTCCAGGGGCACAGCCATCCCCAAAGCCGAGGCCTTGCTGGCAAAAGTCGGCCTGCAGGCCAAGCGCGACAACTACCCCGGCCGGCTCTCGGGCGGGCAGAAGCAACGTGTCGCCATAGCCCGGGCACTGGCCATGGAACCGGACATCATGCTTTTTGACGAGCCCACGTCCGCCCTCGACCCCGAGCTTACCGTCGAAGTCCTGCGCACCATGCGGCAACTGGCCGAAGAACATATGACCATGCTGGTGGTCACCCACGAAATGGGCTTTGCCCGCGAAGTGGCCCATCGCGTCATATTCATGGATGAAGGCCGCATCGTCGAAACCGCCGAGTCCTCGGAATTCTTCCTCAACCCACGGCAGGAACGCACCCGGGCCTTTTTGGGCCAGATGCTGTAGGGCGCCACGCTTCAAGCCAGCGATCTCGGGCATACTGAGGGTATCCAGACTTGTCCTGAAAGCCTCTCGTTCCCCGCATGTCGTCGCACGCTTCCCCCACCCCCAACCCAACCGACAAGGGCATCACAGAAACCGAAATCAAGCGCCGCAAGCTGCGTGTAGCAAGGCGTCGCGCCACCGGTTTGCTCGTGCTGTCAGCCATCGTCTATGCCCTGGCCACACGCTACGGCAAGCTGCATGGTTCGCTTGAATGGGTAGCCGCTTTCGCAGAGGCAGCCATGGTGGGCGCTCTGGCAGACTGGTATGCCGTTGTTGCACTGTTTCGCCACCCCCTGGGCATCCGGCGCCTGCCGCATACGGCCATCATCCCCCGGAACAAGGACCGCATTGCCGACAACCTGGGGGAATTCGTGCAGGGCGAGTTCTTTTCCCCTGAACGCGTGGCGGCGGCCGTCGACACCATCAACCCCGCCCTGCTGAGTGCGCAATGGCTGCGTGACGAAGCAAACGCCAGGCGGACAGCCGCCTGGGTGCGCAAGGTGCTGCGAGTGACAGGCGGCGCACTCAACGAAAGCGAAGTACGCAGCTATCTGCGCAAAGCCGCAGCACGGCAGATTTTGCAGACCGACCTGGCCACCCTGGCGGGCCGTGCACTCGCCAGCCTGACACGCAGCCGCCGGCATCAGGCCGTGCTGGACTTGTTCCTGCAGTATGCAAGCCATCAACTCCAGCGCCCGGAAGTGCAGGACGCCCTCAATACCGTGATGGCCGAAAAACTGCCGCTCTATTTCCGCCGCCTGAAGAACTGGGCCGGCATCAAAGGGGGCGAATTCACGGCCCGGACACTTGCCGAACTGATAGACGAAATCAATCAGGATTCCGGACACCCGGTGCGCGTGCACTTTGACGCCTGGGTTCAGGAACTCATCGTCAAGCTGCAGACAGACCCTGCCTATCGCTATCGGATCGAGCAATTCACCCATAAAGTGGCTGAACACCCCGCCCTGTCTCGCTATGTGGACGAGGTCTGGAGCGAATGGCGGGCAGCCATTGGGCGCGATCTTGATGCCAAAGATTCCCGCTTTGAAGCCTTCCTGGCGCAACAGATCGTCCGCTTTGGCAAGGTGCTGGAACAGGATCAGGACATGCGTGCATGGTTGAACGACCGCGTGCGCAGCAATGCCCCCCGTCTGGTCGACCGCTACCGCCACCAACTCGGCCAGTTCATCGCAGGCAAGATGAAAGAGTGGAACGAAACGGAATTGGTGGACAAACTCGAACTGAATATCGGCGCCGATCTACAGTACATCCGCATCAACGGGGCGCTGGTCGGCGGCGTCGTGGGCCTGCTCATCCACGCCGCATCCAAATACCTGTAAGCTGTTGATTAAAATCAACTAAAAAGACTTGAAACCGTCAGAACCGCCCCGACATAAGTATCAATAGCCAAGATTCATCACGAATCTCGCAAACATACTGAAAGGAGCAATCTATGAACCAGATCACGACCCGCCGCGATCCTTTTGCCGACCTGCTGCGCGGTTTCTTTGTGCGCCCTGTGGATTTCGATTTTGACAGCAGCGCACTGCAATCACCCGAGATGCGTGTCGACGTGAAGGAAAACGCCGACAACTACGCCGTGCTGGCCGAACTGCCGGGGGTTGCCAAGGAAGACATCCACGTCAGCATTGATGGGCAGCTGGTGTCCATCAGCGCCGAACGCAAGCAGGAAAAGGAAGTCAAGGACGGCGAACGTGTCCTGCGTACCGAGCGCTACTTTGGCAAGGTATCGCGCAGCTTCCAGCTTGGCCAGGAAGTCGATGAATCGCGTGCCACGGCCAAATTCACCGATGGCGTGCTGGAACTCACCCTGCCCAAGAAGGCGCCTGCTCAGGCCCGTCGCCTGGCCATCGACTAAGCAGCACACCTGCAAGGATGGGCCTGAAATAATGGGGGACAGACCACGTTTTTCACTATGTGGAAAACGTGGTCTGTCCCCCATTATTCCTTTTATGGAACACCACCGCCAGTCTGCCGGCTGCGGTGGTGTTTTGCCAGGTGCAGCCTGTCATCCATGGTTGAAAACACCAATGCCAGCACTATCCCTATCACCGCGCCCAACATGGTGTCGAACACACGCTCTATCGACATTTCGGCGGCCGTCGCCACCGGTGACGCCAGATAGGTCATGAGCAAGGCCATGGGTGTCACGGTGATCTGCCCCAACGCATAGTTGTAGCCAATGATGATCTCGGTGACGTACTGAAAGATGACGATGATCGCCACAATCGCCCAGAACGGGGGTTCTGCAGCCAGTATCATCCACACCAGCATGGCCCCCACCAGCGTGCCGGCCATGCGTTGCAAAGCCCGGTTCATCGTCACATGAAGATGCCCCCCCTGCATGACCGCAGTGGCCCCAATGGCGGCCCATGAAGGGTGATTCCAGCCTGCCGCATGGGCAATCAGCGCCGCGACGGCGGCTCCTATGCCGATGCGAACGCCCGCAACCAGCATGTTCGGCCACGGCCTTGCAGGCTGTACCGGCGCCGGCACGCGGGCCAGCTCCGGCAGGCGCAGGAAATCCGTTGCCGAAGTGACCAGCCAGGCAACCGTCCCGCCGGCGGCCGTGGCCAGGGTCCGCTCGACCAGCACGGCCCAGGAATCCACGGGGGTCATGGCGGCCCCGGCAGCAAAGACGATGATCACCGCCCCCGGACCATCAAGTTTTCTCCAGGCAAAAATGACGGTGGACGCTGCGGCAATGAACGCCACCACCAGCACCACCATTTCAGCTGAAGCACCCAGCAGGGATGCCAGCGAGGTGATGAAAACCGCCGACGTCAGCAAGGCCGCACATGTCCACACAATGCCGTGACGCCGGGCAAGCGGGGAAAAGCGCCCGAACAGTGCCGCCAGGGCGCCCAGCGCAGCAAACCCCACAAGCTGCGGCCATACTGAATGCCGGACCATGACAATGGCCGCGAGCAGTGCCAGCGCCGCCTGCAACCCTGCGATACCACCCATATAGGGCGACACATTTCGATTGAGGCCCACACTTTCAAGAAACTGGGTCGGAGCAAGCAGCCGCCTGGCCGCCGCATGGCGGGCAAGAATCGCATTACGGCGAAACGGCCGCCTGCGGTGGGAAGGATTCGAAGCTGGCTTGATGGGGCGACGGGGCGGTACCGGCATTTTTTTACACTGAGATCCAGAAGGCGAAAAAAGAGACCGCAGCAGTTGAAGATGCCGCGTCCCTATTTTTGCAGCAACAGGCTGCGGAAAGTTGTATGGTATCGCCTCCATCCTAAGGAAACATTATGCAGATAGATACCGCCGCAACCAACGAGATGGTCCGTGAACTGGACCGTAGCTTTGTATTCCATTCCTGGAGCGTACAAAGCGCGGTGAATCCGCTCGTCATCGCGGGCGGGAAGGGCTGCGAACTCTGGGATTTCGCCGGCAAGCGCTATCTTGATTTCAGCAGCCAACTGGTGAACACCAATATTGGCCATTGCCACCCCAAGGTGGTCGAGGCCATCAAGACGCAGGCCGATACACTGGCCACCATCGCGCCGTCCACAGCCAACCTGGCACGAGGTCTGGCCGCCAAACGCATCATCGACCTGGCGCCTGCTGGCTTTCGCAAGGTGTTCTTCACCAACGCCGGCGCCGATGCCAACGAAAACGCCATCCGCATGGCCCGACTCTACACCGGCCGGCACAAGGTACTGTCCGCCTATCGTTCATATCATGGCAATACCGGGGCTGCCATCGTAGCCACCGGTGATGCACGCCGGATCGCCAACGAATATGCCACAGGGCATGTTCACTTCTTCACCCCTTATCTGTACCGCAGCGAGTTCCACTCCGGCAATGAAGCGGAAGAATGCGAACGTGCGCTGCACCATCTGCGCCGCATCATTGAGTCAGAAGGCCCGTCCACGGTTGCCGCCATTCTGCTGGAAAGCGTACCGGGCACGGCAGGCATCATGGTGCCTCCGGAAGGGTATCTCGCCGGGGTGAGGGCACTGGCCGACGAGTTCGGCATCCTTTTGATTCTGGATGAAGTCATGTCGGGGTTCGGCCGCACTGGCGCCTGGCTGGCTCTGGAACACTTCGATGTCCGGCCTGACCTCATTGTCTTCGCCAAGGGTGTCAACTCCGGTTACGTACCGGCCGGCGGCGTCATCATGTCCGATCACGTCTGCGACTACTTCCATGAGCGCTTCTTTCCGGGCGGCCTCACCTATTCCGGCCACCCGCTGGCCATGGCGTCCATCGTGGCCACGCTCGATGCCATGCAGGAAGAAAACATCGTTGCAAATGCCGCGGCCATAGGTCGCGATGTGCTCGGCCCCGGCCTGCTTGCCTTGCAGGAAAAGCATGAAATCATTGGCGAAGTCCGTGGCATCGGGCTGTTTTGGGCGGTCGAATTCGTCAGTGATCGTCAGACGCGGCAGCCGCTGCCAGGCACTGCCATCGCCAAGCTGAAGGCCGAACTCGCGCACAAGGGCTTACTCGTTTTCACCGCGGACAACCGCATCCACGTCGTGCCGCCCTGCATCGTCAATCGCTCGCAGGTGGAACACGCCCTGGCCTTGCTTGACGAGACATTGCACGCCTTCCAGGCCGGGTAAGGTGCAGTGACACGGCGGGAAAACGCCTGTAGCAAAGCGTCTGCTCGCCGTTTCACTTCAGCGGCCGGCTTCATCGGTCAGCGCATCCAGTTCCGACAGCGCCTGTTCCGCGCCGGTGTGCAGGGGTATAGTCAGGCCTCTGCGGGCCGAGGCAATGGATACCTGGCTGCCTTGCGCTGACCCATGTGCCAGCAGGTCGTTGCCGGCCTCATACACCAGGCGCACCAGTTTTGAGGCTTCATCGGCCGTCAGGCCCTCGGTCGTAACCAGCAGGGCCGGCACGGCAACTGTCAGCACACGCTCACGCTGGCCCGGATAAATTCCTGGTGCAATAGACGCTGCAATCATGCCCTTGTCCGCGTCGACCAGGCGCTGAGCACTTTCTGCATCGAGCGGCAGCAGTGCCAGCCCCCGCCCTGCCAGGGCATCGCGCAAGGGTGCTGCAGGCACACCAATCACATGGGCGATGGCATCGACGTCACCGCGCAGCAGCGCGGCCAGTGAATCGGCGAACCGGGTATCGACGACCTCGTAGTCGCGGCCGGGTTCCAGGCCATGAGCGGCCAACACGCGCGTCAGAGTGACCCGCACTGCTGAGTTCACTGGCCCCAAAGCGACCCGGGCGCCCTGGAGATCGGCCGCTGTGCGGAAGCCTGCATCACCGCGCACCACAATATGCACGAATTCCGGATACAGACTGCCCAGCGCCCGCAGCGACGTGAACACACCACGGTCGGCGAAGGGGCCGGAGCCTTCGTAGGCGTCATGTGCCGTATCGGCTTGCACAAGCGCCGCCACCACACTGCCATTGCGCAACAGTTCGACGTTTTCTTCACTGCCGGCGGTAATCAAGGGCACGATGCGCATTTGGCGGGCCTGCGCCAGTTCCGCCAGAGCGCCGGCAAACGCCGCATATTCGCCCCTATCACGACCCGCTGCCACCGGATAGCCCTGCTCTATACGCGTCAGCCGGCCCGCAATGCGTGCCACTGAGCGTCTGAGTTCCTGATCCAGAACATGCTGTGCCGCCTGTGAACCACCCGTCTCGACGCTGCGCGTGATCTCGGCCAGCGTGTCCAGGGCGCCGTGCGATATGCGCAGCGGTTGCCCTGTTTCCGTACGGGGCCTCCCCGCGTCGCGGAAACCAGCCGGCGTAACAAATTCCCAGCCGTCTTCAGCCTTGCGATAAATGGCGCTGGCATGTGCCACGATACGATCCCCCGCCGCATTCCCGCCAGCGGTCACGCCCCTTATGCTGCGCGGGCCCGCACCCAGCAGCGTTACCAGAGACGCCGCCGCTGGATCATCCCAATCGCCCAGTACCAGGTCCCTCATCAATTCGAGCTCGATATCGTAATAGGCGACACGACGCTGATCATCGTCTTCGGCCGTGCTATCGGACGCA
>JBAYOJ010000101.1:0-8485 GCA_041678385.1 Burkholderiaceae bacterium
ACCGAATCGGCGCTGAATGCCAGGCCCGCCGCCCGTGCCCGGGACTGCAGGCCCTGGGCCAGCTGGTCGGAGCGTTCTGACAGGGTTTCGTAGAAACCGGGGCGATCGAGCAGGCGCAGCGTGGCCAGGCCAGCCGCCACAGCAACGGGGTTGCCCGACAGGGTGCCCGCCTGATAGACGCCGCCCAGCGGTGCAATGTGCGCCATGATGTCGGCCCGGCCGCCGAACGCACCCACCGGCATGCCCCCGCCTATCACCTTGGCAAGGGTGGTGACGTCGGGCTGGATGCCGGTCAGCCCCTGTACCCCTTGTGGGCCCACCCGGAAGCCGGTCATGACTTCGTCGAAGATCAGTACGGCACCGTGACGCGTACACAGTTCGCGCAGGCCTTCGAGAAACCCTGGGGCCGGTTTGACCAGATTCATGTTGCCCGCAATCGGTTCGACGATGATGCAGGCGATGTCGTCAGGATATTCGGCGAAGGCGGCGGCAACGGCGTCCAGGTCGTTGTAGTCGAGTACCAGGGTGTGCTGGATGAACTCTGCCGGCACGCCGGAAGAGGTGGGATTCCCGAAGGTGAGCATCCCCGAACCGGCCTTGACCAGCAGGCTGTCGGCATGGCCGTGGTAGCAGCCTTCGAACTTGATGATGCGAGGGCGGTTGGTGTAGCCACGTGCGAGGCGGATGGCGGACATGGTGGCTTCGGTGCCCGAACTGACCAGACGTACCTGTTCCATTGAGGGCAAGCGGGCCACGATGGCTTCCGCGATTTCGATCTCGGCTTCAGTGGGGGCACCAAACGACAGGCCGTTCACTGCGGCTTCCTGTACCGCCCGGACGACGTCGGGGTGGGCGTGGCCAAGAATGGCCGGCCCCCAGGAACCGACATAATCAATGTAGCGCTTGCCTTCGGCATCCCAAGTGTGAGCGCCTTGAGCGCGCTGGATGAAGCGAGGTGTGCCGCCGACTGAACGGAAGGCGCGGACGGGGGAATTGACGCCGCCAGGAATAGTCTTGCAGGCGCGGTTGAACAGATCGGAATTGCGGGACATGTCTTGCTCGTTAGAGGTTTGAATGGGGATCGCTGGCGGGGCGACCAGCCAATGATAGACGATCAGGCAAACAGGGCCGTGCAGCGTCTTGCGGCGGCCTCGATGTCTGGCGCAAGGAAGACGCCGCTGATGACGGCGATGCTGTCGGCCCCTGCGGTGACGACCGCCCCGGCATTGTCGGGAGTGATGCCGCCGATGGCGACCACGGCCGGGCGCGCGCCGCCGCTGTGGCTGCCGACGATCTGTCGCGCTTGCTGTAAATGTTCGGGCAGGGCGCGCACTGCGTCGGGCTTCACCATAGACGGATACATCGCACCGAAGGCCACGTAATCAACATCTGCCAGCATGGCGCGTTCCGCCAGGGACGGTTCGTTGTAGCACGAACAGCCTATGATGCGATCGGGACCCAGGGCGACGCGGGCATCAGCAAGGTTGCCATCGTCGCGGCCCAGATGTACGCCATCCGCATCCACCAGGGCGGCCAGTCGCCAGTCGTCGTTGATGATGCTGATTACGCCCAGTTCCCGGCAATGACGCACGATTTCGCGGGCCTGTTCCACTGCAGCGTCGGGGGCAAGCCCTTTACGGCGCCACTGAAAGGCGGACATGCCGCCAGCTGCGGCGGCTTCCAGGGCGGCCAACAAACGGCCGGTGTCGTCCCACTCGGGGGAGACGCCATAGAGGCCACGCGGGAAACGAAGCTTTTCAGTCATGAGCGACTCCGATTGAAAATACGGGATCCCATCCCAGGTTGAAACACGCGGCCTGCCATGCTGCTGAGCACGGCCACGCCATGATCAACGGCGCGTGGGATTTCACTGCCGCGCGCCAGTTCGGTGGTGATGGCGGTTGCAAGCAGGCCGTCGGTGTCGATGGTGGGCTCGCCGCCGGTGGCTGACCAGCGGGCAGTCTGGCCATGTTCGTCGCGCAGCAGCAGACTGCGCTGCCGGCCGACGCCAGGGACGCCGCTGACCAGCAGGGCGCTGGCACCATAGTCAAGCAGTGCTTCCATGGCGTGTTCCAGCGTGGACCCCGGCAGTACGCCATGGGATTGCCACTGCTGCAGCAGAGTGTGGTCGGCCATGACAAGGTCCGTCTGGGGCAGAACGAGCTCCAGCAGCGCCGCAAGCGTGTCTTCTGCGTTGAATTCGTCTTCCAGGGCCACGCTTGGCAGGCGTCCCAGGTGGGTCAGCAGGGGGATGCCGCTGTAGTCGGCAGTAATCTGGGCCAGCACGCTCACGGATTCCGTTGTATAAAACGGGCCGGCCTTCATGGCATGCACAGGCATGTCTTCAAGCAGACAGCGAGCTTGATCATCGATCATTTCGGGGCTGGCTGCTTCGATGTTTTCAGTGCTCGCGGTATCCTGCACCAGGGTGCCGGTCAGCACGGAAACAGCGTGGCAGCCGAGTTCGGCACACGTGATGGCGTCAGCCGGAAGGCCGGCTGAGCCGCTGGGGTCGAAAGGCCCGAAAACTAGCACAATGGGCGGAGATGCTGCAGGCACGTTGGGTATGACAGGTTCGGGCTTATCCGTACTGGGTTTTGCCCTTGGGTTTAGTAACATTGGCCCCATTCTATAGGAAGCAGCCGCGGCCCCGCACGGCTTCCCTACTAAAGAGAGCAACAAAACATGCGAACCTGGATGTGTTTGATCTGTGGATGGATATATGATGAGGAAGCCGGTCTTCCCGAAGAAGGCATCCCTCCCGGTACCCGTTGGGAAGACGTCCCACCCAATTGGGTGTGTCCGGAATGCGGTGCACGCAAAGAAGATTTCGAACTCATCGAGATCTGAGCCGCATGTGAAGTCGCAGTATCAAAGTTCAGGGGGTAGCCATGGTTGATAATCCACAATCCGAACCTTCCGGCGATCTGTCCCTGTCTCAGCAGTTGCTTCTGGCCATGCCAGGCAAAGTCACGGGCAGTCTCGCCAATACAGTGATCTATGTGTGCGAACACACTGATCAGGGTGCGCTCGGTCTGGTGATCAATCGCCCCACCGACCTCACCGTGGGCGATCTTCTCAAGCGCCTCGACCTTCCCTTATCGCTGGAAATCGGCGCACGCGAACAGGCGCCGGTTTTCTTCGGTGGCCCGGTCCAGACCGACCGTGGTTTTGTTCTGCATATGCCGGGGCACGGTTATGGCTCCAGCATTCGCCTGGGCGATATCGCCCTTACCACCTCGCGTGATGTTCTACAAGATGTCGCGGTTGGAAAAGGGCCCGAACACATGCTCATCACGCTGGGTTATGCCGGCTGGGGCGCGGGCCAGCTCGAAGACGAAATGTCACAGAATGCCTGGCTCAATGTCTCGGCCACCAATCAGATCCTCTTCGATATGCCACCCGAAAAGCGCTACGATGCGGCCCTGGCTCAGCTGGGCATCAAAAGCTCCGTCATGCTTTCGGGCGATGTGGGCCATGCCTGAGCTCCGGCACACGCCGCCTTACACGGTGGAAACGTTGCTGGCATTCGATTATGGCCTCAAGAAAATCGGCGTAGCCATCGGCAATACGCTGACGCAGCACGCGCGGCCACTCACTGTCCTCAGGCCGGTCACCCGTGACCAACGTTTTCAGGGCATCCAGCAATTGCTGGATGAATGGCAACCAGACCGCGTTGTGGTCGGCCTGCCGCTCACAACCGAAGGCGGCGAACAATACGCCACGCTACGTTGCCGGCGCTTTGCAAATCAGCTGAACGGTCGCTATGGCCTGAAGGTAGAACTGGTCGACGAACGCGGCACCAGTGTCGAAGCGCAGCAACTGCTCGGCAATAATGACGACGACGACGCGATGGCGGCAGCCCTGATCCTGCAACGCTATTTCGACACCCTCCCGGGATAAATGGGGTCAGACCACGATTTCCCTTGGAAATCGTGGTCTGACCCCATTTATCCCATTTATCTAATTACCCGTTTTTAGGCTCCATAGGTGATTGGTTTTCTGCTATTTCCCTTTCGGCTGACGCTGCTTGTCACCTGGCTCTCGGGTGGTCTGCTCGCCGTGGTGTTGGCATTTCCGGTACTGGGTCTGGGGCCGCGTCAGTGGATGATCCGTCATTGGTCGCGGGCGCTGATGGCATGTTGCGGCGTGACGATACGTTATCGGGGCAAGCCCAAGCGTGAGGGTGCGGTATTGTGGGTTTCCAATCATGTGTCGTGGGTGGATATCTTCGTGATGGACAGCGTACGGGCCGTGTCCTTCATCGCCAAGAGCGACATCCGTAAGTGGCCGGTGCTGGGCTGGCTGGTGGCTGGCGCGGGCACCCTGTTCATTGAGCGTGGCCGGCGTCATGCGGTGCGGGCCGTTGGCCACCAGATGAGTGAGCGTTTCGCGCGCGGTGAGGCCGTGGGCCTGTTTCCCGAAGGCACGACATCAACTGGGCTGGATGTATCGACTTTTCATTCCAGCTTGTTTGAACCCGCGCTGCGGGCGGGCGTCGATGTACAGCCGGTTGCCCTGCTGTTCCTGCACAACGGGCAGCGCACTACGCGCTACGCTTTTGTCGGGGAACAGACCCTGGTTCACAATATCTGGAACTTGCTGACGGCTACGGGTACGGTAGTGGAACTTGTGTTTTGCCCGGTAACGAGCGCTGCAGAATGCGCAGAGCTTGGCCGCGCCCATCTCGCCTTGCGTAGTGAGCAGATGATACGGGAAGTGGTCAAGCCTGCTGATCCGGCTTAAGGTTGAGCCTGGCTTGCCTGCGGTGTCATTGCCCCGACGCCATCGAGCAGAACATCATTCGGCCGCTTGAGTCTGCGGTGCACGAAATGGGCGGCAGGCCACCTGCACCAGCCTATGATCGTGCAGGCGCAGCGCGGTCAGCTGCCGGCCCCACACGCAGCCGGTATCCAGGCAGATGGCGTCCGGCCTTATCATCAGCCCTAGCGTTGACCAATGCCCGAAGACCACGGTTTCGTCTTCAATAGCCCGGCCAGGCACATCGAACCAGGGTACCAGGCCGCTTTTGGGGTCGGGCGCGTCCTTGTATGAAAAATCCATATGCCCGTTCAGACTGCACATGCGCATGCGTGTCATGGCGTTGGCGATCACGCGTAGACGCTTGGCGCCGTCCAGGCTGTCGTCCCAGTAAACGGGTTCGTTGCCATAGATTTTTTCCAGGGCTTGATCCCATTTAGGGCCGCGCAGCGCGTTTTCCACTTCCCGGGCGAGGGTAAGCGCCTGGTCGGCGCTCCAGCTGGGCAGGATGCCTGCGTGGACCAGAATGTGGCCTTGTTCACGATGCATGAGGGGACGGTGGCGCAGCCAGTCGATAATGCCGGTGGCGTCAGGGGCGGCCAGCACATCATGAAAGGTGTCGGACTTCCCGGGTTTTTTTACGCCTGCCGCCACCGCCAGAAGATGGAAATCATGGTTGCCCAGAACGCAGGTGGCGCGTTCACCCAACGACATGACCGTGCGCAGCGTTTGCAGGGAATCGGGCCCGCGATTCACCAGATCGCCGGCGAACCAGAAGCGCGCCTGGCGGTCGGCCACAATTTCGGGGTGGTCCAACAGCTGTTGCAAGGAATCGTTGCAGCCTTGAAGGTCACCGATCATCCAGATAGGGGCCTGCGTTGTCATGCCAGTGTCTTGCTCCATGGCAGGCGAGTCTGGATAAAGCGACGCACGCCGTGTTGATTTTCCATCAACAGGAGTGTACCGAGCGCGATTGCCAGCGCCCCCAGGTTCGGTATCAATGCAGTGACCCAGGGTGCCCATTGGCTGAGCATCCCTACGTTCAGGACCAATTGGTTCACCATGAAAAAGCCAACACCCAGCAGTATGCCCATGAACACCTTGCTGCCGACGCCGCCTCGGCGGGTTTGCATGAAGGCAACGGGTGCTGCAATGGTCATCATCACAAAGAGGGTGAAGGGATAGGCGATCTTACGCCACAGGGCGACTATCTGCCTTTCGGCCTGCAGGTTGTTCTCGGCGAGATAGCGAATGTAATCGGACAGGTCCAGTATGGACATGCGTTCAGGTGTCAGGACACGGGCTATCAGGCGTTCTGGCGTGAGCGAGGTGTCCAGCTGGCGTTCCGGCAGATGTTCGACCCGGGTGGCCGGTTCAGCGGGGCTTTCCGCATCGGCCAGGGCGGCGATCGATGCTTCGTCGATGACGGTCTGCGTTACGTCGTGCAGCAGCAGGGTGCCATCGGCAAAGCGGCCACTGGCGGCCTGCGACATTGAGGCCAGTTCCTGGCCTTCGCGGAATTCGTACAGCGTGATTTCCGTGACCGAGCCGTCGGCGCTCAATTGCGAAATATTGATGATGCGGGTGCCTCCGCTGGCGTCGGCTTCCTTGAACCAGTAGCCGCTGCTGAGCCGGCCCCCTTCAGCCCGGCCAAGCAGGCGCAGGCTGAGGTCGCTGGCTTTGAGTTCGGCTGCGGGAGTGATGACTTCCGACAGCACAAAGGCACCCATGACCCAGGGGACGGTCACCAGCCACAACATGCCAAGCAGCTTGAACCCGCTTACCCCCGATACCCGCAGGATCACAAGCTCGTTGCGCTGGGCCAGCCCTGCCAGCGCGAGCACGGCCCCGATCAGCACGCCTATGGGCAGCAGATCATAAAGATAGGTGGGCAGCGCCAGCGCCTGCATGTAAAAGAGATTCAGCAGGGTGAAGCGGGTGCCGACCTTGTCCAGCTCTTCGATAAGGGCGAAGAAAGTGAACAGGCCCAGCAGGGCGACGAGCACGACGGAACTCGATCGGTAGATCTCTTTGGCAAGATAACGACGGGTCGTGCGCATGGAAGACGGAAGAATGCTCGAATGCCTAAAGGTTGAAGATTAACATCCCCGTAATGGTTGCAGCAGTAAGCGCGGGCTCAAGCCGTAACGGGTGTTACGGGATTTCCACCAAGCGCATTCGCTGCTGTATGGTGGCTGTGCGCGATCTTAGGTAGCGGGTGTCGCCTTGCTGGTCGTAGTAGGCCGGCCTGGGAAGCATGGAAGCCAGTCGCGCCGACTGGCTGGGCCCCAACGAGGTGGCGTCGCGCTTGTAATAATGCCGGGCAGCGGCCTGGGCGCCGAACACATCGGTGCCCCATTGGGCAAAGTTCAGATAAAGCTCAAGAATGCGTTCCTTGCTCATGGTGAGTTCAATCATATAGGTGATGACCAGTTCCTGGCCCTTGCGCACATAGCTGCGTGAATTCGACAGGAAAAGATTCTTGGCAAGCTGCTGCGTAATGGTTGAACCGCCTCGCATTGCGCCGCTGCCACTGGCGGCCTGTTTACGGTTGTATTCCCAGGCACGCATGATGTCCTGCCATTCCACACCAGAGTGGCCGATGAAATTCGAATCTTCGGACGCCACGACTGCACGCTTGAGGTTGGCGCTGATCTGGTTATAGGGCACCCATTCATGCTGCAATTGCGCAGCGGGGTCGTCGCGGCGCAATTCCCTTAGGGTCTGCTGCATGATGGCGGTGCTCGACGGTTTCTGAAAGCCGTACCAGATCACGAGCACGAACAGGCCGACCTGATACAGGAGCAGTAGCGCTGCGCCTGCCAGCAGGATGGTTTTGAGCAAACGGAAGACCCACATGCCACCAGCCCGTCAGGCGGCGCGCAGTTCTTCGCGCAGGGCGGCGAGCACCGCTTCGGTGGCGGGCAGGACGCCATGCCAGATCTCGAAGCTGGCCGCCGCCTGGCCCACCAGCATGCCCAGGCCGTCGGCGCATTGGGCAGCACCCATGGTGGTGGCTTGCCGCATGAAGGCTGTGGGTTCGCTGCCGTAGACCATGTCGTAGGCAAGCGCATCAGCAGCATACAGGCCGGCGGGCAGGGCCGGGGCCTCGCCAGCAAGGCTGCCCGAAGTGGCGTTGATGACGATGTCCCACGCAGCGCCCGCCCCGGATAAAGGCCCCGACGAGAGCCTGTCGTCGTACTGCGGCAGTTTGGCTGCTGTTTCGGTGCACAGGTCGATTGCGCGCTGTTCGCTGCGGTTCACGATATGCAGCCTGGCGCAGGCGGCTTCGAGCAGGGGCAGCAGTACGCCGCGTGCGGCCCCGCCGGCACCCACCAACAGCACGTGCCGGTCGGCCGGGTCGTAACCCAGCCGGCGCAGATCGGCCAACAGCCCAACCCCGTCGGTATTGCAACCCCGCAGGCGCCCGCCATCCATCCATAAAGTGTTGACCGCCCCGGCGAGCTCGGCACGGCGGCTCTGTGCTCCCCGGGTCAGTTCGAAAGCCTGTTCCTTGAACGGCACGGTAACGTTGAGCCCACCCCCGCCGTTGGAGAAAAAATGTTTGACACTGGCAGCGAAACCATCCAGGGGCGCCAGCAGTTTCCCGTACTCCAGCGCAATGCCGCATTCCCGGGCAAAGGCATGATGTATGGCGGGGGAGCGGCTGTGCTCGATGGGATTGCCGATGACGGCGTACTGTGAGGTAAGGGTCTGGGTCATG
>JBAYOJ010000102.1:0-8262 GCA_041678385.1 Burkholderiaceae bacterium
CTCGGCGGCACGCATCCGCGAAGAACTCTGGCCCGCTGCGGCTTCTGTGGATGACCATCTGACCAGCGACATGTCCGAGTTCGCTGGTGTCCGCTATGCGGAACGTGAAGACTTCCGGGAAGACGAACTCGAGGAAATGACCTTTATCGAGGCCATGCCCAAGGTGATGGGCGCCCGCATGCGCGAAGATGATTCCATTCACATCTTCGGTGAAGATGTGGCGAACATGGGCGGTGGCACTGTCGGTGCCACGCGGGGGCTGATACAGGAATTCCCGGGGCGCATTGTCAATACGCCCATTACGGAAAACGGCTTCTGCGGCCTGGCGGCCGGCGCTGCCGTTTCGGGGCTGCGTACCGTCGTCGAGCTGATGTACAGCGATTTTTTCCTGGTGGCGGGTGACCAGCTTTTGAATCAGGCGGGCAAGATCAGGCATTTGTTCAATGGCACGGCTTGCGTACCCATGATATTGCGCACCCGCCTGCCTGGCCTTGAAGGCTATGGCTCGCAACATTCCATGGATCCTTCCGGTGTCTTTGCGCTCTTCCCGGGCTGGCGCATTGTGGCGCCTTCCAGCGCCTTCGACTACGTGGGTTTGGTGAACTCGGCGCTCAAGTGCAACGACCCTGTGCTGATCGTCGAGTGCCAGGAACTCCACCGTCGCAAGGATCTTGTGCCCGCGTCCCTGGATTACTACATTCCCATCGGCAAAGCCCGGCGGGTGACGGAAGGTTCCGATATCACCCTGCTGGCGACCTTGACCATGGTGGACAAGTGCCGTGAAGTCGCCCAGCGCATGGGGGTCAGCGCAGACATCATTGATCTGCGCACGCTGTCTCCCAGAGACATCGATTACGAAACCATCGGTGATTCCGTACGCAAGACCGGGCGTGTCGCCATTGTCGAGCAGACTACCCGGGGCAGCAGTGTCGGTGCCATCATCAGCGATGAAATCCAGCGCCAGTTTTTTGACTATCTCGACCAGCCGGTCAAGCGCGTGACGGGTCGTTGGGCGCCGCCCACCGTTTCCAAAGCTCTTGAGCGGGCCGCGCTGGCGGGCGAAACCGATATCGAACACGGCATCCGTGACTTATTCATGGACAGCGGCTTGTCATTGCCAGAAACCAGAGGGGATTGAAGATGGCTTTTTCTTTGCAGGGCAAGACTGTCCTGATCACAGGAGCAGCGGGCGGAATCGGCTCCGCAACCGCTGAAACCTGCGCCCGCATGGGCGCACGCGTGGTGCTGGCTGATCTTGAGCATCCAGAGGCCATTGCCCAGAAGCTGCGCAAGGAAGGCGTCGATGTCAGTACGCTGGCTTTCGACGTTCGTGACAGAAAAGCCAACGAAGCAGCGATTGCAGGCATCGACCAGCTGGATGCCGTGGTGGCGAATGCAGGCTACTGCCCCTGGGATGACTGGAACGAGCCTGGATGGGATTCCGTATTCGACGATACGCTTGCCATCAATGGCTTGGGCATCATAAACCTGGTGCGTCCGGCCATGGAACGCATGATCAAACAGGGGTCGGGGCGTATTGTGCTGGTTTCTTCGGTGGCTGGCCGGATGGGGGGGCTCAGGGCCAGCCCCCACTATGTGATTGCCAAGGGCGGCGTCAATGCGCTGGTGAAATGGCTGGCGCGCCGGGCGGCGCCTCATGGTGTGACCGTCAACGCGGTTGCACCGGGCGCAACGGCGACAGGCATGACCCATGGGCAGGAATTCGACGTCACCGGCATACCGCTGGGCCGTCTTGCCGAGCCTCACGAGATAGGTGAGCCGATCGCATTCCTGTGTTCGGATTCAGCCAGTTATATTTGCGGGTCCATCATCGATGTCAACGGTGGTGTCTATATGAATTGACCGCGAATTTTTCATGAACAAGGTACACGAAGGCATACAGGGGCGTGGGGAACGCATCACAATGGCAGACCAGGCCTATGGGGATATCAGGCAGTTGTTGATCACCGGGGCGGTTCCGCCCGGCAAGCGCCTGACACTTCGTGGCCTGGCCAAGGTGCTGGGCACCAGTCCCATGCCTGTGCGGGATGCCGTCACCCGGCTGATCAATGATGGTGCGTTGCGTATGCTGCCTAACCGCAGCGTCGAAGTATTCAAACCCAGCCGTTGTCAGTTTCGCGAAATCGTGACTTTGCGTTGCTGCCTGGAAGGGCTGGCTGCAAAAGAGGCAACCGGGCGGATTGACGCCGCCACGCTCAAGCAGGTTGCTGCCCATGTCCGCGAATACGAGCGCGCGGGCCATCGCAAGAAAGTGAATACCGCAGCAGTCATTGAATCGAATCGCTGGCTTCATTTCACGCTGTACAACGCGTCCGGGATGTCGGTCCTGGTGAGCCTCATCGACAATATCTGGACACGGATCGCACCCATGTTCGCATTGAGCATGAGTGTGCAGCAGCGGACAATCGAAACCTGGGAATCGTTCGGGCATCATCAGCGGCTGCTCGAAGCGCTGCGCTTGCGGGATGCACAGGGGGCGCATGACGCCATCGTGGCTGATATCCGTGACGCCGCCGATTTCATCGAGCGTTCCGTGTGGCCCGAGGACGAGAATCAACAAATCAAGGTGGAGGGATGATGGTCGATATTCTCATGCCCGGCGTTGGCGCCGGTACTACCCATGGCAAGATCATCCAGTGGTTCAAGCGTACGGGCGAGACCGTATCGGTGGGGGATATCCTGGCGGAAATCGAAACCGACAAGGCGGTCATTGAACTGGAGGCTTTCGACGAAGGGGTACTGATAGAAATACTGGTCGCGGCCGGGGATCAGGAAATTGCGGTGGGTGAACGGGTTGCGGTAATCGCTACCGAGGCAGGTGGCGAGGCCCCCACCCTGGCACAGGCCGTCCCGGCGTCTTCAGCGCCGTCTGACGCGCCGGCCTCGGGCACGCCTTCCGCGGCGCTTACCGCTATGGCCGCAGCTCCGGACTCCACCGTAAGCTCGCCGCCGCCATCGGCCCCGGGTCGCGTATTTTCCAGCCCTTCCGCACGCCGCTTGGCCCTTGAACTCGGGGTCGATCTCGCGCAGATTCAGGGCAGCGGGCCGCGCGGGCGTGTCGTGCGCGTTGATGTTGAGCGTGCTCATGCGAATACCGCCCAAGGGCCGGGCGCTGGCACGGCTGCAGCGCTGGCAGGCGCGTCGCGCACATCGTCCGCTGCAGTGGATGCAGAAGTACACCCAGCGGCTGCCAATACCGTGGCCGAACCGCATAGTGCCATGCGCAAGACGATTGCGCGGCGGCTGCAGGAATCCAAGCAACAGGTTCCGCATTTCTACCTGACCGTCGACATCAGGATGGGCAAACTGATGAAGCTGCGCCGCAAGCTCAACGACGCGCTGGCCGCCAACGACGACCCGCTACGGCTGTCCCTTAATGACATGCTGGTTTATCTGCTGGGCGTGGCGGTGGAGCGCTGCCCGGACATCAATGTCCGCTGGGCCCCCGATGCACTGCTGCGCAATTCCCAGGTCGATGTCGCGGTGGCGGTGGCCACGAGCAAGGGCCTGATTACGCCTCTTGTGCACGACGTCGGCGCGAAACGCCTGGGCCTGGTTGCCCGCGAGCTGCGGGTCAAGGTTGAGCGTGCCCGGGCAGGGCGGCTCGCGCCGGCCGAATATGAAGGCGGTTCGGTGACCTTGTCCAACCTGGGCATGCATGGTGTGCGTGACTTCAGCGCCATCATCAACCCGCCGCAAGCCGCCATTGTGGCGGTCGGCGCAGTGGAAGAACGGCCGGTGGTTAAAAAGAAGGGCAAGATCAAGCCGGCTTACATGATGTCAGCCACGCTGTCGGCAGATCATCGGGTGGTCGATGGTGAGCTGGGCGCGCGGTTTTTGGCTGAGTTCAAGGGGCTGATCGAGCGCCCGACGATATCGTTCGTCTAAGGGCCTCGTTAACGCTAAGGAGAGCGGCATGAACGCTGCGGCAAAGTACGATTACGTGATCGTCGGTTCCGGTGCGGCCGGTGCCATCGTCGCCAATCGGCTCAGTGCGGGCGGCGCCAGCGTCTGCCTGCTGGAAGCCGGCCCGCCGGACAACCATCCCTTTCTTCATATCCCTGCGGGTTTCATCAAGGTCATTTTCAACCCTAAGTACGCGTGGCAGTTCTCTTCCGAAGGGACCGAGCTCACCAACGGGCGGCGCATACCCATTCCGCAGGGCAAAACGCTGGGCGGTTCCTCGTCCATCAATGGCCTGGTTTACAACCGGGGGCAGATCAGCGATTACGACCATTGGGCAGAACTGGGCAACGAAGGCTGGTCCTTCAATGATGTGCTCCCCTATTTCAAGTCCATGGAAAGACGGGAAGGCGGCAGTGACGCGTACCGGGGCCGTGCCGGTGAACTTCCGGTCAGCGATGCCGACTGGGAGCATCCGATATGCGAAGCCTTCATCAAAGGGGCGGCCGAACTGGGTCTGCCGCGCACCGAGGACTACAACGCTGATCAGCAGGACGGCGTAGGCTATTTTCAACGGACCATCTATAAGGGCATGCGGATGAGTACGGCACGCAGCTTCCTGCGCCCCATTCGTGATCGCAAGAACCTCGACATTCAGACCCATGCCCAGGCCACCCGGATACTGTTCGGGGGCAAGCGCGCCATAGGCGTGGAAGTCGCGCACCCGCAAGGGCGCGGGCCCAGGCGCAGCATATTGGCCAATCGCGAGGTCATCATCTGTTGCGGCGCCATCAATACCCCGCGCCTGCTGCAGCTTTCCGGCGTAGGGCCTGCTGAGCATCTGAAAAGCGTGGGCGTTGATGTCGTACACGACCTGCCGGGTGTAGGCGAAGGCTTGAGCGATCATTATTCCGTGCGGGTGGTCGCACGGGTGCATGGCGCGAAAACGCTCAACGAAATGGCCCGGGGCCTGTCGCTGGGCGGCGAAATCCTTAAATGGCTGCAAAGAAAGCCGGGCATCATGTCGCTCAGCCCGTCTGTGGTGCATTGGTTCTGGCGCTCGCAATCGCAAATGAGCAGTGCGGACCTGCAAGGCGTGTTTACGCCGGCCAGCTACAAAGAAGGCTACGTCGGGCGCCTGGACGACTTTCCAGGCATGACGGCAGGTGTATGGCAGCACCGTCCGCTGAGTCGTGGCTATGTCCGTATTCGTTCCAACGACCCCTTTGAGGCGCCGGAAATCCAGCCCAACTATCTTGAGCACCCAGAGGATCGCCAGGTGTTGATCCGTGGGATCAGGCTGGCCAGGCAGCTATTGCAAACCGATGCGCTCAAGCCGTATTTCGAGAAAGAATCGCTACCCGGAGAAATTTGCCAGTCCGATGATGAATTGCTGGATTTCGCCCGTCGCTACGGGGTGTCTTCCTATCATGTGAATGGCAGCGCCCATATGGGGCCGTTAAGTGACCCGCTGGCTGTGGTGGATCAGGCGTTACGGGTGCGTGGCCTCGAAAACCTGAGGGTGGCCGATTCATCCATCATGCCTTCCATTCCATCGGCCAACGTATGCGCGGCCAGCATGATGATAGGCAACCGGGCGGGCGAGCTCATTCTGAACCAGACCTGAACACGCGCCGCTTTATTCGCCTTCCTGGGCGATATGGTCCATACTAGAGAACATCTTGTTTTTTAAGGGTTTTTTCTACAGTGACCATTCAAAGTAGCCGCGGGTATGAAACGCGCATGCAACGTGTTGCGATTCCCGGCGGTGAAGACCTGCTCATCCGGTCGTTGCGTGATCGTCAGCAATATTATGATCCCACCGGTGCAGCTGAACGCCTGGGCATATGCTCGGCATCCTGGCCATTATTCGGGTTGTTGTGGCCTTCCAGCATACATATGGCGGGGCGCTTATTGCAGCGTCCCATTCGCCCGGATGAACGCATTCTGGAAATCGGTTGCGGGCTCGCACTGCCGACGCTGGTAGGACGTCGCAGCGGTGTTCGCATCACAGCGAGCGATCGCCATCCCCTGGCGCGTGTTTTTCTCGAAGATAACGCGAGTATAAACAATGTCTCTACCATCAAGTACCGCCATGGTCAGTGGGGGCGCGAGGGTGATGTCTGCCTGAACGATACCGGCGCTGAGCTGCTATCCGCCTGTTACGACCTGATTCTGGGTAGTGACCTGCTCTACGATAGAAGTGCGCCAGCGGAACTGGCCGATTTTATTGACGACCATGCGAATCCCGAAGCCGAGGTCTGGATCATCGACCCCAACCGTGGCCATCGTCCTGCGTTTGTGCGTCATATGGCGACATACGGGTTTGAGCTGGTCCAACAGGACCGCATCGAGGAAGCCGGAGCCGGGCTGGATGGCGGCGTCTATCGGGGGCAGCTGCTGAGATTCCAGCGCCACTGAATTGCGTTTGCCGGTCAGTCATCCAGGCGGCAGGATGCCCCAAAGTTGGTATGCATCGAAGCCATAGGTCTTGCGGGTGGATGGCGCCATACTGGTGGTCTCAGTGATCCGGCCGCCCCGGTTGGCGGCCATGCCAACAGGACGCGCTCATGACTACCCAATTGTTCAAGAATTACATCGGCGGCGAGTGGGTCGCCGGTGCCGGCACTTCGCTCAATCGCAACCCTTCCGATCTCGATGACGTAGTCGGTGAGTACGCACAGGCCGATGCGGCGCAGGCGCTGCAGGCCATCGCAGCCGCGAAGGCGGCATTTCCCGCGTGGTCGGTGTTCCCGATCCAGGAACGCTCCAACATTCTCGAACGCGCGGCGGCTGAAATCCTGCGACGCCAGGAAGAACTGGGCCGCCTGCTTGCCCGTGAAGAAGGCAAGACGCTGCCCGAAGCGATCGGTGAAGTCGGCCGGGCTGGGCAGATCTTCCGTTTCTTCGCCGGCGAAGTGCTGCGGCATGGCGGTGAAACCATGCCGTCGGTGCGGCCCGGCATCGACATCGAAATCTCCCGCGAACCCATCGGTGTCGTCGGGCTGATCACACCCTGGAACTTCCCCATCGCCATCCCTGCATGGAAGATCGCGCCTGCCCTGGCCTACGGCAACACCGTTGTTCTGAAGCCGGCCGACCTGGTTCCCGGCTGCGCCTGGGAACTCGTCGACATCCTGCAGCGGGCAGGCCTGCCGGCGGGTGTCCTGAACCTGGTCATGGGCCGTGGATCGGTCGTGGGCGAAACCATCGTCAATAGCAATGATGTGGCGGGTGTGTCGTTCACCGGATCCGTGGAAACGGGCCGTGGCATTGCGGCCAAGGTGGTGTCCCGCATGGGCAAGGTCCAGCTCGAAATGGGGGGCAAGAACCCGCTGGTGATCCTGGACGATGCCGATCAGGATGTGGCCCTGAATGCCGCGATCCAGGGCGCGTATTTTTCGACCGGCCAGCGTTGCACGGCCTCGTCGCGGCTGATCGTGACCGAGGGCATGCACGATCGTTTCGTGGATGCCATGGCAAAGCGGCTGGCCGCGCTGAAGGTTGACGATGCGCTTGCGCAAGGCACGGATATCGGCCCCGTGGTGGATCAGAACCAGCTTGATACCGACCTGGCCTATATCGGCATCGGCCAGCAGGAAGGCGCCCGGCTGCTCTTTGGCGGCGAGCGCGTGGAACGGTCAAAGCAAGGTTTCTACCTGAGCCCGGCCTTGTTCACCGAAGCCGACAATACGATGCGTATTTCGCAGGAAGAAGTCTTTGGGCCCGTCGCCGCGGTGATCAAGGCGCGTGACTACGACGAAGCGCTTGCCTTGGCCAATGACACCGCATTCGGCCTGTGTTCGGGCATCGTCACCACGTCCTTGAAGCATGCGTCGCATTTCAAGCGTCATTCACAGGCGGGCATGGTGATGGTCAACCTGCCCACCGCGGGCATTGACTATCACGTGCCGTTTGGCGGCCGCAAGGGTTCCAGCTACGGTCCACGCGAACAGGGGCGCCACGCGGCGGAATTCTACACCGCCATCAAGACGTCCTACATCGCCCCCTGATTCCGCGCGGTGCCCGGCCTTGCAGTCCGCAGCTAGGCCGGCGCCCAAGCTCGATGCGTCTTCGCGGGCGCATCTTCCCTATCCTTCCTTCTTTCTGTGGTGGTTTTCCATGACTGAGTCTTCTTCATCCCGCAATGGCGGCCAGATCTTGGTCGAGGCCTTGCGCCGTAATGCTACGGACACTATCTATACCGTGCCCGGCGAAAGCTTTCTGCCCGTCCTCGATGCGCTTTACGATGTGCCGGAAATACGCTGCATCGTCACCCGCCATGAAGGCGCGGCGTCGAATATGGCGGATGCCTACGGGAAGCTGACCGGCCGCCCC
>JBAYOJ010000103.1:0-8239 GCA_041678385.1 Burkholderiaceae bacterium
CGATGTATACACCAGCCCGGATTTCAAGCAACCAGATGGCCAAACGGCCCCGCAGGCGAGGGGGGACATTCTCTGTCACAACAACCAAGAACGTCATCCCTGCACCCTGTGACCCGCATCACCAATACCTTGCGGATTAGGTATCGCCGGCGGCACTGCTTCAGCTGGTGCCTCTGGAACAACGATTCCACCTGCTGCCAACACCGTTTCTATGGAAGGAATAATACGCCCCAAGAGTTTCGCACTACGGAACATATCTCTACAGGCCAGCCTGACCTCTCGCTCGGGCTGATAAGGACTTTTTGCCGCGACACGAAAGGCGATTGGCACAACCGTTTCAAACTTGAAAAGGTCTGCGATGTCGTAGACAAATGAAAGCGGCTTCCCGGTATGAATAAAGCCCACTGCAGGAGCGTATCCCGCCGCCAACACAGCCGCTTCCGTAATGCCATACAGACAAGACGTCGCAGCAGACAGGCAACGGTTCGGAATATCCGCTGCGTCCCACTGGTCGCGGTCATAATTGCGCGCCCGCCACTGGACACCATACTGCCGGGCAAGCAATTTATACGTTTCCCGTACCCGGACGCCCTCTAATCCTCTCAACTGCTCCACACTTCTTCGCATCGGCGCTGGTTCGCCAAAACGAAGTTCATACATTTTCCGGACTACTTTAAGACGCAGCTCGTCATCCAGCGCCAATTTCGCCTGATACAACAGACGATCTGAGCGCGCGCCACCCGGTTGGCCGCTCGAATACAGGCGAACACCTGACTCCCCCACCCATACGAGTAATGTGCCCACCACCGCCGCAAGCCGTACCGCCGAATGTGACACCCGTGTGCCCGGTTCCAACATGATGCAGGCGACAGATCCCACCGGAATATGGGTCCGCACACCAGTCTTGTCGATAACAACAAAAGCGCCATCCAGCACATCAATCTGCCCATACTGGATGAAAATCATGGACACCCGATCTTTCATGGGCAGAGGTTTCAGCGGTGGCAGCATCACGCCGCCCCTGCTCTTGCCAAGCTCAAAAGCCCCAGGCCAAACGCCTTGCCCCGGCCTACCCCAGCCAAAAGTGCCTGCTCAAGGGAGGCCGTATCGGTGCATTCCAAATACCCGTCAAATGTCACGGCCCGCAAGGTAACAGGCTTCCTTGCTTTAAAGGCGGTCAAGACTTCGCTTCCCGTTACCAGGGCAGACTCAACACGGAAGCCATGCTGCTCCCCACGTTGTTCCAGCCAGGTAGTCTGGGCTTCCTCACCAATCAGCCCAAAGCGTTTGCCTCCTCGGCAAACGTTAGGATTGGCACGTAACCGGAATCGATACAGGTCACCCTCTTTCAACCATGAGTCCAGCACAATCTGCTTCTGCTCTGCTGGCTGCAACAAATAGCCTGATACCGATTCCAGAGCCGCCCAATTACCTACATGCGCTGATTGCACCAACAATTCGGGTTTGTTCCAGTCTGAATTGACCTGCAGACGCCATAAGAAACGGGCGTGGCTATCACCCTCTCCTCTGACAAACGCCCGTACCAGAGTGCGGTGCATATCGTAGGGATTGCTCAGATCGCGTCGCGCGTGCCCATTAGCGGGATCAGGTTGAAGACGTGTCAGATACATGCTTAGCTCCCACCGTTAGCTGCTGGTTGTTTACGAAGCGCGGACCGAACATTCGAGCTGAGTACGGCCCTACGGGCTGGTCCAGACGAATACTTCCCTCGCTGGTGTGCTCCAGCACCATGCGTCGGCTCCCTTGAATAGCCTTCCCTGTAACGAGACAAAAGCAGCTCAGAAAAGCCTCCTCAAGCCCTTCTTCACGAACTCCGTGATCCAGGAAAACCGGCGCAGACGGCACATAGCTCTTGCGTCCCAAAGACAAAGGCCACACAGGCCGTTTCAAAGCAGCATGTATCTGTGTCAACAAGGCAGGGTCTCCCTCAAAGCCGACCAGGAACACGGCATCTGACAAAAAATACCGATGACTGACAACCGTGCGATTTTCATCAGCTTTACCCGCCGCATTGATGACACCCGTGGCTGTCATGTAATCGCACATCAATACACCTTCCCTATCGACCCGTACTCCCATGCGCAACGCCGCCAGATCATCGACGGGTTCCGCCCTGTCCCGCCCGAACGCAGCGCAAAGTAGGCCTATGACGCCAGACTTCGATGGCTCGCGCTGTGTGTCCCGCTCATCAAAGCGGCTGGTCGTCCCCCAGGACTGCATAGGCCCTGCCAGACGTAACAGCAACGTCGCCATAGTTAACGCTCCAGATCAGCATCGACTGCACTACGAACCTTGTCCGCCAGTTCTGCCAACGAAGCGGCACAGTCTCCTTTTTCCTTCGGCCACGCCCCGCTGAGATCGAGATAAATCCACTGATCATTCGGAGCGGCATAGACCTGTGCGACCTGCTCTTCGTACTGAGCCAATGAATCCACTGACAGTGCAGAAAGCGCTTTGTCCGCACGCGGCGTGACCGGCTTTTCAAAGGCATTGGCCAAGCTCAATGGCGAAGCATAGCGCAGGCATACACCGATGAAAGCAGGCGGGTTATTTGCTGCAAAGCTGTTTTGTTTCCCTGTAGGAATCGCTCTGACCATCGCTTCGGTGAACGCAGTCAATGCTGCCAGAGCCAGATCGCGGTCGTTCTGCAAGTTTTCTATCAGTTTGCTGATATCGAGCGAAGCATAGCGATAAAAAGTCGCCGAACTGAATTCCACCAATCCGATCATGCCTGCGCCGGTTTGTTCTTCACTCTGAAGGTCATCCACCGCCGTGAAATAATCGAACTCCCGCTCGACTTTGTGCGTACTGATTGCATGGGCGACCTGACATGCCGCATGCCTGTTAGCCGCAGGCATATCAGCCAGCATGCGGCCAAACAGCGCCACATCGACAGCTTTACCGCCATCAAGCACGGCTCGAACCTGTTTGACGATATCTGCATTCTTAGCTTCCTTTTTCTTCTTTCCTGCTTCAAGCGTCAGCGCATCCCAATTTTGCTCCACCAATTGAGCCAGCGCATCGAGCTCCTGTTCGCCAAGAAAAAGCAGGTACTCGCTCTTGCCGTCTTTCAGTTTGAAGCCAGCCGACGCGAGGGCTGCCTCCACCTTGCCCTTGGCTTCTTCGGGGTCGCGTTGCGTCAATCTGGCAACCAATGTATTGAGCAGTTGCAGAGTGCGCACTCCCCTGTGTTCTCTGGGAATCAGATCGTGCGCTTCCGCCGTTTCTCTGATTGACCGTTTGAAACATTGGCTGCTGACCCGTACACGACGGAACCCACCGAACAAGGCATCTTTCGGCGAACCAGTATCATCCCTATTGAGATTGGACGGGGCGAAATTCTGAATTAAATGGTATTCAACAAACACGCGCATGGATATCGCTCCTCAAGCGTTATTGGTATCATCGGATGCACCGCTTTTTTCAGTCTCAGCCGCGCGATAAAACTCGCGCGCCCAGCGCTCCCGTAAACGATCACGGTCCTCGCCCCTGTCAGGAAACGGATTCATCCATTTCGTCAGGTCGTCCAGCAAGCGCACATAATCAAAACCCTCTGCTTCGACAGCCATAAGACTCAAGGCCTGCCGCAGATACTCAACAATGTTTTCGGGATCCGCATTCAGTAAAGAAATAAAACGCTTCTGTATGCCCTCGTTCCCACGGTCATCGCGGGTTCGACGGCGCATCAGGTCTCCGAAAGCGCCCGCAAACGTCTGCCGGCTCTCATGTCTGGGGAGATGCGCATACAAGCCAGCGACAGCGTATGCAGCCAGTCGCCTGGAATCACGCTCATGCCAGTCTTTCCCCACGTAGGGTTCAACATACGGATAGACAGCCATGTATCGGCCAGGCTCGAACGCCACGCTGCGCCGCAAAGCCGCCATCGCACCTGGGCTCTCTTCCAGGGAACGCAGGTGCGCTACGAAACGCTCCGCATACTCACTCATATCGCATCCTCGGCTGAAGGTTCAGTGATGGGCAGCTGCTTGTTCAGCAACCCAACAAATAGTGGATAAAATGGCGCAACCGCCAGCAAAACCTTTCCTGATTTCCCCATGCCTTCAAGCAGCAGATCCCACGCATCGCGAGCGGCCTGACGAAGCGCGGTGCTCCACGCATGATCCGCTTCGCTGATACGAGTTTCTGCCAGAAGCCCAAGCAGTTCAGGCATAGCCAGTTCAGCAGCAGAAAAATAAGTCGCGGAAAACGGGCTGTTATCCAGCATGGATCTTGCTCGACTGCGTGTGTCTTTGTTGTCGGGATCGGGAAGCGCGCTCGCAAGCATGAGCGCGCCCAGCCCTCGCAAATCGAAGAAGAACCGCTCTGCCCGTTCCAGCAATTCGCCCAAGAACTGTAGCTTGTCAACGTCGTGCAACAACACGCTAGGCAACACGAGCTGTTCAGCGCGCCAGCGTTCCAGCTTGGCTTGGTCGCTTGCCAGCCCAGCCACCAGTAACGGCTGATACACGGGCACTGCGCCATCGAGTTCTTCATGCAGGCTTAAGGCATGCAGCAAAGTCGCTGCAGCCCTGCTTTTCCCTACCGGGTTGGGCAAAAGGGTGGGTAAGTCGCGCCATACCGCACGCCCCTGCGTAAAGGTAAGCCGCACCAGCCCATTGCTGCCCGGCCGATAGCTCGCCATTGGGTCGGGCGCGCTGTCATCTTCCTCCAGCGCCACCCCCGCAGCGAAACGTATCCACCGCACCCCGCCACTTTCTTCAAGCAACAACAGAACCGCCCTGGTCTGCCGTGTATACCTGTCATTAGGCCCCGCGGCAATGGTGGGCGCACGAAGGAGGTCGGCCACCGACGGGGCCTGCTGCTCCCAAGCAGGAAGGTCATGCTCGGCCTGTGCCGCCACAAAAGGCGGCAAACATAGGAGCAAGGTTCTGGCCAGGGTGTCGCCCAACGGAATCAACGCTGCCGTATTCGCCAGCGGACCCGATTTATCAGAAGCACGAATTGTTTTCACCAGCCCACCGGGCGTGAACTGCAGAAACCCGAGCAAGTGAGTTAGCGCTACGCCTGGAGCCACTTCAGAGGGAATGTCGTCGCAGGAATGATCGAACACCAAGGGCGTGTTCCCGCTTGCGCTGGCCAGCGAAACCTGAGTCCAGGGTTTGACCTTGTCACAAGTCTCGGGAGCAAAAGCCAATGCCGCAACCTGCATAAAGGGATGCTCAGGATGAAACAACCAAAAGCGCTCTCGCCAGTGCTCCAGGTAATCAACGACCAACGGAAGCGGCAGGCCATTTTCATACCAATCCGCCTCGTCTTCGATGCTCCATCCCTGCGGCCAGTCGCGATAAAGCGCACGCCGGAATATGGCCACCAGTAGACGGTAGTGCGCCACCAAGGAGGCTGGCGACGTATCGGCCAAAGCGACGATCTCCTCGCTGCGCCTGAACACATCAAGCAAGCCCAAATGCACGGTTTGCCCATTTTTCAGACGCACCGGCATCCACGGTTCATCCAACAAATTGTAAGAAGGGGCCTTCATGATTACCCTCGTTGTCAGGAGCGTTACTGGACACTAACCCATAAAACCAAAAAATCAAAGTTTTATTAGTCGGAAAATTTTAGATGGTCATACTCCAGAAAATTTTGTTCCACGCAGTCATGCCATACAATTTCCACTCCCCAAGTGGGGATGAACCGTTTTATTAGTCGATACGACAGATAGCTCCACCAGTTCCCCGCGCCAGCGGGGATGAACCGTATTGGGCGTCCAGCACTCGCCACGCGATTGGCTGTTTCCCCCCATACCGGCGGGAATAAAAAGAGGGGGGAGCGTTCATGACTCTCCCCCTCAGCTTATTCTCCTGCCCCGTAAACCAACCCTAGCTCGGCATCCAATCGCAGATTCATCCCCTTTTCCCGATATACCCCCGCCACCAGGGGCAAAGGACGAAACTGGCGCAACAAAGGATGTTCCGCGAAAGCAGGCGGCGGTTCCTGAGATGAGAAGTGCTGCTGAACGCCATTTTTCGATACACGTAACTGACGACCATACAAGACCCTGGCCACAGAATCCGGAATCACGCTCTGAGGGTCAAAAATACTATCGCCAACCCGCCACCTACCCTCAACCACATCCACAGGCACCAGCGTAACGTTCTGCTCCCCAAGACGCGTCACATTGCGAAAACCAAGAATATCGTCTTCATCATTGCCCTCTGGCTTGCCTGCATACGCGCTTTCCAGCTCCATCTGCGCATCAAGAGCGGTATGAGCTGCTACCCACTTATGGTTCTGCGTCTTTACACTTTGCGCCATCCAGTACTCGCCTTCGATACGGTCGACAATTTGTGGATCCAGCTCATCAGGAAGCGGCGCATCTCCATAGACTGCTTGCACCAACCGATCGATATCACCTGGCATAACAAGTGAGGACTCTCGCCCTAGCAGCGCCCAGGTTCTACCCAGAATGTACGGCTCATAGATAAATTCCCAACTGGTGGTCTTCAAATCTGGAAAATCCGCGTTCAGACCTGCGACCCACAACCGGGCATCCTTGTGAACGACCGGGCGGTCACGGCTGTGACGATGAAGTCGCCCGGCACGCTGCAACAGCAAATCAACAGGCGCCAGATCACTCAGCATGAAATCAACATCAATATCCAGAGACTGCTCCGCCACCTGAGTCGCCACCAGGATCGCTTTGGCGGGCCGTTCATCACCCTGGCCAAAGGCGGCCAGCACCTCGCCCTCGATGCGGACGCGATCATCCATCGGGAACCTGGCATGAAACAGATACAGCCTTACGTCCGCACCGACTTTCCCGCGCAGCAGGCAATACAACTGCTGCGCCCTGTCGACCGTATTGACAATGATCGCGCCGCAACCGCCATCGCCGATCTGCTCACCCGCCAGCGTCGCCATGGCTTCAATATCAGGCGACAGGCCCGCCAACTGAATAGGCGGCATATCACGCGAAACAAAGCTTTCCACCCGCACGCCCGATGAATCAGCCATCAATACACGCGGATAGGCTTGCTCTGGAATATCGGCGCCCTCAACACCCCAAGCCGCCAACAACTCATGCCGCCGGGATTCCGGCAAGGTCGCGCTCACCAGGACCACGGAGCTTCCTATGGCCTTGAGCCACTTCAACAAGGCTGCGATCAAACCACTGGTATACGTGTCATACGCATGCACCTCATCAAGCACCACGACCCGATTGGCCAGCCCCCACAAGCGCACAAAGTGGTGTTTGACGTTAAGGGCGCTGAACAGCACCTGATCCACCGTACCCACGCCATATTGGGAAAGCAGCGGGCGACGCTTTTGGCTGAACCATGCAGAGGCGGAAAGCGCCGCAGCATGGTCTTGATCAATTCCGCGCAAATACACCGTACGCAAGGTATTCGCCCGCGCATTGAATGTTGCACCGCCATGAACCAGCTGGATATCTAAAGAAGCTGCCTTGAAGTGCTCCAGAAAATCCACAGTACGACCAAACATGGCATTACCCGTCGCCTGCGTTGGCAGCGCGATATACAGACCACGATGCCCATTGGCTGCCTGCAAGCGTAAATGAGCAATAAATGCCAGTTCTGTCTTGCCTTCCCCCATGGGCGCTTCCACCACCATCAAAGCAGGCCCACTCACTTGACATAGCAAGGCATCACCCACTTTCTGCAACTGCCTGGGTTCGATACCAGGCTTGCCAACAATGCGAGCCAACAAGGTTTGAGTATCGACTGCAGTACGCAACAGAATTTCGGTTTGCCGCCAGCCCAACTGATCGAGCGCTTTGGCCGCACACTCCCTGGAATGCAGGTAATACCCCGCCAAGTCGTCCCGACGCTCGGCCAGAGGGAACCATTCCTGGTTTGACGCAATCCAGTCTGCCGCGCTGGTCAAACCAGCAAGCCAGTTGATGGCTGGAAGCGCCAACTTCCTCAAGGAAGGCTCACCACCCGGCGTCAGGATTTCCCAATAAACGCGAAGTATTGATTCCCTGGCCGACTGCCATTCCGGCGGTTCAAATATCGGCGTTCCCTCTCTCAACTTGTCAGGCGCAATATGAAGGCCATGGTGCGCACTCACGGCTCGCACGACATGTCGCAACCATTTTGACGCAGCAGGAGCCAAACCTTGCAGGGGTTCTTGCAGCAGTGCTGCCGTCCCACAGGAATGCGCGGACGCAACACAAGCGCGCGGAGGGAAAGACAGGCCAGCCTGAATACATCTCTGCCGCCCTGCCTCCCACTTA
>JBAYOJ010000104.1:0-8236 GCA_041678385.1 Burkholderiaceae bacterium
CCATCATGGAAGGCTGCAGCAAGTATTGCAGCTTCTGTGTCGTACCCTACACGCGCGGCCCCGAAGTGTCGCGCCCCTTTGAAGATGTGCTGGTGGAAGTCGCCGACCTGGCCGACCAGGGCGTGAAGGAAGTCACCCTGCTGGGCCAGAACGTGAACGCCTATCGCGGCCCCCTCGGCGCTGATGAAGGCGACGGCATTGCCGACTTTGCCATGCTGCTCGAATACGTGCACGAAATTCCCGGCATCGAGCGCATCCGCTATACCACCTCACATCCCAAGGAAATGACGGCCCGGCTGATTGAAGCGCATGGCACCCTGCCCAAGCTCGTGCCCTTCCTGCACCTGCCCGTCCAGGCTGGCAGCGACCGCGTGCTGGCCGCCATGAAGCGGGGCTACACCACACTCGAATTCAAATCCATTGTCCGCAGGCTGCGCCAGGCGCGGCCCGGTCTGACGCTCTCGTCCGACTTCATCGTCGGCTTCCCTGGTGAAACCGAAGACGATTTCCAGAAGACCATGGGTCTCATCCGTGACATTGGTTTTGATCAATCCTTTTCTTTCGTCTATTCCCGCCGCCCCGGCACGCCCGCTGCCGACCTGCATGACGACACGACCCAGGAACAGAAACTGGAACGCCTGTATCGCCTGCAAGCGCTCGTCAATGAGCAGGCGGCAGCCATCAGCGCCTCCATGGTCGGGACAGTACAGCGGGTTCTGGTGGAACGGCCTTCCCGCAAGAACCCAAATGAATATGCCGGGCGCACCGAAAACAACAGGATGGTGAACTTCGCGGGCCATCCGCAACTCGTCGGCCAGATGGTGGACGTCGTGATTACAGAAACCATGACCAACTCGCTGCGCGGCCGCCTTGCCTCGACAAACCATCCAGCAGCAAGCGCCGGAGAAAACCTGACATGAGCACCAGCAGGCGCAACACCCCTTCCTCCGTCGTCAGGCTGGAAGGCGGCAACACTCAGCTGGCGAACCTGTGTGGCCCGCTCGACGAAAATCTGCGGCAGATTGCCGATGGCTGGAATGTCTCTTTGAGCCGTCGCGGGAGCCAGGTCACTCTCACCGGCGAACATGCGGCCCTGGCCGCGAAAGCACTGGAGTGGTTTCACGAGCGCGCGCGCAAGGGCCCGCTGTCGGTCGATGATATCCAGTTGGGCTTGGTGGAACTCGGCGCCGGGCGCATGCCTGATGCCCAGGGCTCCGAAACAGAACCCGAGGCCGGCGCACTGCCCGAACTACCGCCGGTCGACGATATGAGCCTGAGCCTGCGGACCCGCCGCAGCGACCTGCGCCCCCGCACACCCAGGCAGCGCGAGTATCTCAATAACATTCTCAAGCATGACATCACTTTCGGCATCGGGCCGGCTGGCACGGGCAAGACCTGGCTGGCAGTTGCCTGCGCCATCGACGCTCTGGAACGCGAAAGCGTGCAGCGGCTGATCCTGACCCGCCCGGCCGTCGAGGCGGGCGAACGGCTGGGTTTTCTGCCCGGCGACCTGGTGCAAAAGGTCGACCCCTACCTCCGCCCCTTGTACGACGCCCTGTACGACCTCATGGGTTTCGACAAAGTGCAGCGCCTGTTCGAAAAGCAGACCATTGAAATCGCCCCCCTCGCCTACATGCGTGGCCGTACGCTCAATCATTCCTTCGTCATCCTGGATGAGGCGCAGAACACCACGCCGGAACAAATGAAGATGTTCCTCACCCGTATCGGTTTCTGCAGCAAGGCCGTCATCAACGGCGACCCATCCTAGATCGATCTTCCCAAGGGGCAACGCAGCGGCCTGGCCCATGCCGTCGAAGTGCTGGAAGAGGTTCAAGGTATCGCCACCACCCGTTTCACCAGCCGTGACGTGGTGCGCCACCCTCTGGTGGCCCGCATTGTGGATGCCTATGAAAAAGCCGGCGAGCATGAACGGTGAACCAGCAGGCGGCACAGCGCTGCCCTCGCTGAGCGTATCGGTGCAATACGCTACCGAAGCACCCGGACTTCCCCGCTGGCGACTGAGGCGTTGGGTACAACGGGCAGTGGAATACGCCGCCCGGGAAGAACAAGCCTTGCTTTCCGAGCCACGTTTCTTGCGCGTGGAACTGGCGTTGCGTTTGGTCGACAGCACCGAAGGTCAGGCCCTGAATCGGGAATATCGCGATAAAGACTACGCCACCAACGTCCTTACCTTCGAATACGGTATAGATGCAGACGGCACAGCCAGTGGCGATATCGTGCTGTGCGTACCCGTTCTGTACCGCGAGGCGGCAGAGCAGGGCAAACCGCTGCTGGCCCATGCCGCCCACCTGACCACGCACGGCGCGCTGCACGCGCTTGGCTACGACCACGAAGACGAAGACGACGCCCTCGCCATGGAAGCCCTGGAAACCCGCATCCTTGCGAGTTTGGGAATACCCGATCCCTACAAGGTGTAAATGGGGGACAGACCACAATTTCCAAAGGAAATTGTGGTCTGTCCCCCATTTACACACTGCCGATTTGAGTTATCCTAAGTCATTTAAATACGTCCCCTGGACAATGTCAGACCCTAACCCACCCGACGCCGAACCCCGACAGAAACCGGGCTCCAAATCCCTATTCGCCCGCCTCACGGCCTTCATGCGGCCCGTCGAACCGGAAGACCGCAACGACATCAAAGATTTTCTTGATGTCGCGCACGAGAAAAAAGTCCTCGACAGCGAAGCCTATACCATGCTGTCAGGTGCCCTGGACGTCGCCAATCAGACTGTGGCCGACATCATGGTGCCACGCTCGAAGATGGACATGCTCGATATCTGCCGCCCCTTGTCCGACGTCCTTCCAGACATCATAGAAACAGGCCATTCCCGTTTTCCTGTCTACGAAGGTGATCGCGACAATATCGTGGGCATACTACTGGCCAAAGACCTGCTGCTGTCCATCAGCAACCCGCAACTCGACCTGCGCCCCCTGGTGCGACCCGCTGTCTTCATTCCCGAAACCAAACGCCTGAATGTGCTGCTGCGCGACTTCCGCAGCAGCCGCAATCATCTGGCCATCGTCATTGACGAACACGGCGGCACGGCCGGCCTGGTGACCATGGAAGACGTACTCGAACAAATCGTCGGAGAAATCGAAGACGAATACGATGAAGACGCTGAAAAGACCATCTTCCAGACCGGCAGCAATAGTTGGCGCGCCATGGGCATCACGGAAATCGACGTCTTCAACAAGAACTTTGGCACCCTGCTTCCTGATGACGACTATGACACCGTGGGTGGGTGGCTGGCCGCCGAACTGGGCCATATCCCCCGCCGCGGCGAAAGCCTCACTCACGCAGGCTTGAACATCACCGTGGTGGGGGCCGATGCGCGCCGGGCGCTGTGGCTGCACATTCAGCTCGACGCCCCGCCCGCCGCCCAGGCCGAGCCTGCAGGCGAATAAGCGGTGGCGCTACGCTCCTATTTCAAAAGTTCCGCTGCGCTGCGGCACGCCTTGCTGCTTGTCATGGGCGCCATCCACGCCCTGGCCTTCGCCCCCTACCCCTTACCGGAATGGGTCCTGCCCTACGTGCAGATCGCTTGCCTGGCCGTGCTGGCCCGCCACACCCTGCAGGCACCTACTGCCGGCAGCGTGGCCTTGCATGCCTTCCTGTTCGGCTTCGGCCAGTTCGCCCTCGGCCTGTACTGGCTCTATATCAGCATGCACCAATATGGCGGCATGCCCCTGGCAATGGCAATTGCCGCCGTGCTGCTGTTCGCCGCCGCCCTCTCGCTTTATGGCGTGCTTGCCTGTCTGCCGGCGTGGTGGCTGCTACGCAATCGCGTGCATCCAGAACCCGCTGCCGTCCTGCTGGCGGCTGCCGTATGGGCGTCTTGCTGGACACTCGGCGAATGGTTGCGGGGGACGCTTTTCACCGGCTTTCCCTGGCTGAACATCGGCTACGCTCACGTCGAAGGCGTGCTGGCACCCTGGGCGGCGGTCGTCGGTGTCTATGGCGTCGCCTGGCTGGCCGCCTTTGCCTCGGCGGCGGTCGCTCTGATGGTCTTGGGCCGCAATACCGGCAAGGACGTCCAAGCCGCCACCGCATTGGCCATCAGCCTGCTCACGGGTGTCGTCGGGATCGCCCTTTCTCACGTTGGCTGGTCGCGCGCTTACGGTGAACCCATACTGGTGCGCCTGGTGCAGGGCAATATCCCGCAGTCCGAAAAATTCGACCCTCAGCTTATTGAACGCGGCATTGCCGACTACATGATGCTGGCCCGCCTGGCACCCAAGGAAGAAGGTCGTGAGCCCGACCTTACAGTCTTGCCGGAAACCGTCGTGCCCCTGTTGCAGGATCGCGTCCATCCGCAGGTCTGGGCCGACTGGCTGGCCATTGCCCGGGAACGCAGCACCACGTTATTGATGGGTGTGCCCCTGCATGATCGTATCGACGGCAGCGACCGCTATACCAACAGCGCCATTGCTTTTGATGGCAGCCTCACCGCCGAAACCATCGCCACCGCAAACATGCCGCTGCGCTACGACAAAGTGCATCTTGTGCCCTTCGGTGAATTCATACCCACTGGCTTTCGCTGGTTTGTCAACACCATGAGCATCCCCCTGGGGGACTTCAACCGGGGGGTTCCGGGCCAGGCGGCCATGCCGATTGCCGGCCAGCGGGTGGCACCCAATATCTGCTACGAAGACGTTTTCGGCGAAGAAATCATACAAAGCGTCAGGGGTGACACAAGTGGCGGCGGCACCAGCATCCTGGTGAACATCAGTAATCTCGCCTGGTTCGGGGATTCCTGGTCGTTGCGACAGCACCTGCAGATTTCCCGCATGCGTTCTTTGGAAACTGCCCGGCCCATGCTGCGCGCCACCAACACAGGCATGACTGCCGCAATTGCCCCGAATGGAGTCGTCCGCGCCATACTTCAGCCCCATGTGAAAGGGGTACTGGACGTCGAAGTGCAGGGCACGTCAGGGTTGACGCCTTACGTGCGCTGGTCTAACCGCCCTGTATTATTGCTTTGCGCGCTCATCATCGTTGTGGCGATGTGGCCATCCCGCAGCAGATCCTCGAAACGCTCTGCAGTAACGGGCCGAGAAAACAAATAACCTTGGGCAAAATCGCAGCCGGCAGCCATCAGCAAGTCACGTTGCAACAAGGTTTCTACCCCCTCGGCCACGACTTGCAGGCCCAGACGGTGGGCCATGACTATCATGGCTTCGCACAGGACCAGGTCTTCTGAGCCGGGTGCAAGGTTCCGTATGAAGCTCTGGTCTATCTTGATGTAATCAATATCGAAGCGCTTAAGGTAGGACATGGACGAATAGCCGGTACCGAAGTCATCAAGCGCCACTTGAACCCCGGCATCCCGGAAGGCAATCAGCTTGCGTAATACTTCAGAAACGGCATTCATCAACAGGCGTTCGGTGATTTCCACCACCACCTGCGAACCGGCCAGATCCAGCCCCGCAAGATGCTCCATCCATTCCTCAGGGCACATGGCCTTGCCCATGAACTGGACAGGCGAGACGTTGATGCTGGCCTGCAGCCCGGGCGACACATGCCGCCACTGCGCCACCTGCTGGGTCGATTTGCGGAACACCCACTCACCGATCTGGTTGATCAGACCTGTATCTTCAGCAAAAGGAATAAAGACCGTCGGGTTGACCAAACCCCTTGTGGGATGGCGCCAACGGAGCAGACATTCCACCTTGTCAATGCGGCCGGAAGCCAGTTCGATAATGGGTTGATACGCCAGTTCAAACTGCCTTTCCTGCATGGCTATGATGAGATCCCGGCCCAGTTCGCGTCGCATCGCCACATGCGCTTGCATCGATGGGGTAAAACGCGCCACCTGGCGCTTGCCGCGAGCCTTGGCCGAATACATGGCCAAATCGGCATTCTGCAGCAAGCCTTTGATGGATTCACCATCAATCGGATAAAAGGTCATGCCCATGCTGGCCGAAATGATAGCTTGCTCGCCCTCCAGAAAGAAAGGTTCGGCAATACGTTCCATCACCAGTTCGCAAATGCGGTCGACCACTTCAAGGTCAGTCAGACCACCGAGGATGAAGACAAATTCATCGCCACCCAGCCTGGCCACGGTATCGGTGGAGCGCACACAGGACAACAGGCGCTTTGCTACTTCGGCGAGCAGTTTGTCACCCGTGCTGTGGCCCAAAGTGTCGTTGAGCTCTTTGAAATCATCGAGATCAAGATAGACCACGACCAATGGCCGGCCGGTGACGTCGGAACGCTGCATTTCCTTTTCAAGACGATCATGAAAAAGCTGGCGGTTCGGCAGCCCGGTCAGGTGATCGTAGTTGGCCTGGCGCCAGATGAAAGCATCCGCTTCCTTCTGCTTGGTGATGTCTGAAAACAGCCCGATTCGGTAGCGAGGCACACCATCATCGTCATAACTGGTATTGACCAGGAGACGTTCAGCATAGATTTCGCCATTCTTGCGACGGTTCCAGATTTCCCCTTCCCAGGTGCCCGTCGTCCGGATCGCATCCCACATGTTCTGATAGAAGCTTGCATCATGCCGGCCTGAGCTCAGGATATTGAGCCTTTTACCAATCACTTCTTCCTGCTGGTAGCCTGTGATTTTGGTGAACGCCGGGTTGACGCTCAGAAGCCGGCCCCCCGGGTCGGTAACCACCATGGCTTCGCTGCTATGGCGATGCACCAGCATAGCCAGCCTAGCTTGCGCCTCGACCTCTTTGCGCCTGGTGATGTCCAGCGCGATGCCTATGGTGACGAGATCGCTGTTCAGGCTCATGAGCGAGCCGAAAATTTCCACCTCGATCTGTGTACCATCACGGCGCCTGCCCTTTCTTTCCACCCACAGCCCTGGCACATCGCCCGACAGGCGCTCGTGAGAACTGGACTCGCCGAGTTCTTCATTCGATATTTCGCTGAAAACAATGGATGACGGGACCTCGGCCACCATTTCGTCGCGCGTGTACCCGAACATTTCGGCCATCTTCGTGTTCACGTAAATGAAACGGCCTTTGTGAGCAATATAGACGCCCACCATGGAGTTCTCGGCAATGCCCCGGAACATGCTTTCGGCACGCTCGAGACTGGAACGGTCCTGCTCTATCCGCTCGACGAGCGACCCAATGCGCCAGGCTGATTCGTTGAAGACTTTGGCCAACTGCCCAATCTCGTCCTGGGTGGACACCTCGAAACGTGTGCCGTAATTGCCACTGGCCAATTCCCGGCAGTGCGTGGACAAGTCACGCAGGGGCACCACGATCTGGCGCCGGACCGCCATAAACGCCAGCAGGATCAGCAAAGCGTCCACGGCCAGCAACATGTACATGCGCCTCATACCTTCGTCGCGCAGAGAATGGACGTCCACCAATATGCCGCTCATGAGCGCTTCACTGCGTTCAAGCAAGCGCGTGGACTGGCTGGCCATGTCTTCCATCAGCATGTTGACGCTGCCCCGCGCCGCCAATGCTGCCGCGGCCAGGCTACCTGCTTCGTCGCGATGGCGCCCCACCTCTTCAAGCAACTGATGCACCGACCGCCGATAAACGACCCATTGTTCTCTTACCGCTTCCAGACGCGCACCGTGCAGGCGGGACAACGGATCTATATACATGCCGAATACATAGCCGCCATCGGATAGCGAGGCCAGCGCTGCTTCGAAGTCGCGCATCAACTGACGCACCTCGACTTCGCCCGCCCCCACGCCATTGCCATGGTTCAGGGCCTGCAGCGCAACGCGCTGCCCCAACATGCGCAGTTTGCCGGCCACGTTGATCGTGTCCGCCACGCTGTCGGACTTTTGAATCATCCGCTCTACCAGCACGATATTGGCGGCGGCGATCAGCAGGAGTACGGCAAAGACCGCCCCTATCTTCTGAGCGATGCCCAGCTGCGGCAGCCTGTTGACGAGCGCGGGGAAGCGGATGGTTTTTGTATTGATCTCGTTCATTGCAAGAGGGATGATGAGGCGCCAGCCTGGTCTCAAATTTGATATTTATCAAATACGCGACAGAAACCACACACTTGAACCCCAAACGACTTGCACAAAGGAAGGAAAGTGTGCATAATTTCATTTCTTCGCTAGACACACACGAAAAACAGCGGACAGCTCGTAGAAAAAGGCACACCAGCCCGTATCAAAAAGCAGTTTACTGAAGTCTTGTGAGTACGGGGGTATAGCTCAGCTGGGAGAGCGCTTGCATGGCATGCAAGAGGTCAGCGGTTCGATCCCGCTTACCTCCACCACTAACGAAGAGG
>JBAYOJ010000105.1:0-8198 GCA_041678385.1 Burkholderiaceae bacterium
CCGTCATACCAGATAACACCATCACGATCAGCCATGGACATATATGCTCTCCCGAAAAGTCGCTTGATTGTACCAAGGGATCCTCTGAATAAATCGAACAGTAAGCGCACGCCTTGAATCAGGAGAGGCGCATGGCGCGGTGGGCGGTTCAGAGCGCTTCAGGCACTGCGTGTTTACAATATGCGGCTGCCGGTTTTTCCCCAGGATAGGTGCCGTGTTGTTCAGCAGATTGGTTTCCGTTTGGCCGCAAGCGCAGTATCGTTCGGAATTCATGATCGGTTTTCGTGACGCCATTCCGGCCCTTATCGCTATCGGAATGTGGGGGCTGGTGACGGGTGTTGCCATCGTCAAATCGGGCATCAGCGAAACGCTTGCCACACTCATGACCCTGGTGGTCTATGCGGGTTCCGCGCAACTTACGGCGCTGCCTCTCATCAGCGACGGCATGCCGCTGCTGTTGATCTTTGCGGCCGGTCTGGTCGTGAATATACGGTTCCTTATCTTTGGCGCTGCGCTGCAGCCATATTTCCGGCATTTGAGCTGGCGCAAGCGGCTGATCGTGGGGTTTTTTTCATCCGACATCGGCTTTGTGCTGTTCATGGGCCGCTATGGGGAATCCCGCGAGCGCGGCAACCCTTTGCACCTTTGGTACTTCCTTGGGATCATCGGGCCCGGATGGGTGGCGTGGAATGCGATGTCCATCATCGGCATCTATCTGGCCGCGGTAATTCCAACATCCTGGTCACTGGAATTCGCCGGGGTGCTGGCCTTGCTGTCTGTGGTGATCCCGTTGGTCAGCACCCGGCCAATGGCGGTCTGCATGCTGGCGGCGGCGTGTGTCGCTTACGTCGGCCAGGGCCTGCCGTTGCGGCTTGGGCTGGCGGCAGCCGTGGTGGCCGGCATTATCGCCGGGGTATTGAGTGAGCGCCTGGCGCGCAAAGTGAGGCACAAATGAGTTTGCCGGCACTGTTCGCGTGGGATGACACCACCTGGTATCTGCTAGGGGCCATAGTTCTATTGGCGCTATGCAGCCTGCTGACGCGTTCCGGCTACATGGTGTTTGGTGATTACCTGCCACTTTCCGACAGGGTGCGCAGTGCCTTGCGTTTTGCTCCCACTGCAGCACTGGTGGGTATTCTGGTGCCCGAACTATTGCCGTGGCAACCGGGCACGCTGCCCTCTCTGGACGTAAAGGCCGTCGCAGCGGCGCTGGCCATACTGCTGTACCTGAAAACCCATAACAGCCTGCTGGTTATAGTCGGCGGCATGGTGGCTTATTGGCTGCTGCGGCCCTGGTGGCCGTTCTAGATCGCCGGTCTCTTGGGGCGGCAGAGTGTCGTCATAGTGCCGCATGTCTCAGGTTTGTAATGGGGGCGGCGCACATCTGCGTTAAAATCAATGCGTTACCGACGCCGCCGCCGGGATCTCCGGGCGGGGCATGCACACCTCAATGACAGACACTACACAAATTCAGCAAGACACTATCGCCACCTTTCCTGAGTTCGGGCTGCACCCCGGCCTGCTCCAGGCCATTGCCGATACCGGTTACACCACCCCCACACCCATACAGGCGAAGGCCATTCCGCTGGTGCTGGATGGCCGTGACGTCATGGGCGCCGCGCAAACGGGTACGGGCAAGACAGCAGCCTTTACATTGCCGATTCTGCACCGCCTCATGCCGCTGGCCAATACCAGTGCGTCGCCTGCGCGGCATCCCGTGCGGGCGCTCATCCTGACCCCCACCCGCGAACTGGCCGACCAGGTCCATCAAAGCGTGGTGCAGTACAGCAAGCACGTGCCGCTCAGGTCCGCCGTCGTGTTCGGCGGCGTCGATATCGGCCCTCAGCGAGAGGCGTTGCGCCGTGGCTGCGAAGTGCTGGTCGCTACGCCTGGCCGCTTGCTTGACCATCTGGAACAGAAAAATCTCAATCTGAGCCAGGTCGGGCTGTTTGTGCTGGACGAAGCCGACCGCATGCTGGACATGGGTTTTTTGCCCGACCTCGATCGTATCGTGCGGCAATTGCCGGCGCGTCGTCAGGGCTTGCTGTTCTCGGCAACCTTCAGCAATGAAATACGAAAGCTGGCCCGCAGTTACCTGAACAATCCTGTCGAAGTCTCCGTCGCGGCCCGCAATGCAACCGCCGACACCGTCACCCAGCAGGTCTACCCCCTGGCGTCCGCCGACAAGCGTTCTGCAGTCGTGCATCTGGTCAAGTCGCGCGGCCTGCGTCAGGTCATCGTGTTTTCCAATACCAAGATCGGTTGCAGCCGTTTGGCGCGCGAACTCATTCGCGATGGCGTAAAGGCGGAATCCATCCATGGCGATAAAAGCCAGGGCGACCGCATGAAGGCGCTTGAAGCCTTCAAGGCCGGCGAACTCGAAGTATTGGTGGCCACCGACGTAGCGGCTCGCGGGCTGGACGTGGCAGGGGTGCCGTGCGTCATCAATTACGACCTGCCGCACAATGCAGAAGATTACGTACACCGCATTGGCCGCACAGGCCGCGCAGGCGCCAGCGGGGAGGCCATCAGCTTTTTCGGGCCCGAAGAAGAACGCCTGCTGGGTGATATCGAGAAACTGATAGGGCGCAAGATTCCACGTGGCCAGCTGAGCCTGCCCGCAGCCCCGCGCCGCAGCCGTTCGGGTCATGGTCGTAGTGCTTCGGGCTCGTACCAACGCCCCACCCAGCCGGTGGATGATTTCTTCTACCGCCCCTACGTACCCTCAACGCCAACTGCCCCACCCGCGTCTACCACGTCCGTTGCAACAGGGAACCGGGATTCCGAAAGGCGCCGGTCAGTAGGCGTTTTATTGGGCGGCGGCCGCCACTAGTTTTTTCAAAGGGCCCGGCCCGTCAGCAGATGCCGAGTCTGTCGGCACGACGCTGTTCAACAGCCGTTCCAGGTGCTCATGGTAGGGCGGCATGGGCCCGAAGAACACATTCCCTGAAGGCGATTGCACCAGCAGCGTGGGGAAATCTTCCACCTCTGTATCGTCGAGCAGGGTTTCGTTCTCTTCAATGTCCACCCATACGAACACGTGCTGGGAAAGCCGTTGTGCCAATGCCTCGAAGCCGTCACGGTATTGGCTACAGGTATCGCACCAGGCGGCGCAATAGCAGACCACGACCAGGCCATCATGGCCGGCAAGCCGCTGCGACAAGGCGCTTAATTCCAGCTGAGCATCAAAGAAATTCATAGATAAGAGTCATTCTTGTGGTTTACCGGCCACGTCCTGAAACGGCGTCCCGGCTGCTGACCACAGCGGGCATGTGGATGGGATCCCATCATTTTACGGAGCCTGGAGCTCACCTGTATAGTTGCGGTGAAGCTTGGGCTCAGGCCCCGAAGCTGATTGAATACGATGGTTTTTGTTCAAACTGAGAGCGCCCAATGAAAGAACACCAAGTGGCTTTGCGTGATGATAGGGTTGCACCGACAGGCCTTGGCACCGTGGCGGTATCCTTCAAGCGTGCACTGGTATCGCAGCTGCACCCGAAGATGCTGGCTGCGATTTTGCTGCCTTTCATCATTACCTTGCTGGGCGCCATTCTGCTGTTGTGGATCTTTTGGTCGCCCCTGACCGACTGGCTGGAAATGCGTTCGGCGGGATGGGACATGGTCAACACGGTGGACGGCTGGTTGGTGGCCATCGGGCTGTTCTCCATCAAGCTTTACCTGATACCTGTGCTGGCCGCGGGCATTCTGCTGCCGATGTCGGGCATTCTTGGCCTGATCATCGCCGCTGTTTTTATCATGCCTATCGTGCTGGGCCACCTCGACAAGGCCAATTATCCAGGCTTGCGGCGCAACGGTCAGAACGCGACGGTGCTTAGCGCATGGAATGCTGTCTGGGTGGGGTTTCTCTTTGTGGCAGGCTGGTTGTTGACCATGCCGTTATGGCTGTTTCCACCCTTTGCCGTGCTGTTGCCGATTTTCTGGTGGGCCTTTGCCATCACGCGCATGTTGCGTGTGGACGCCATCATCGAACATGCAAATGTTGAAGAACGGCGTTACCTGTGGCGGCGCCACAACCGCCAATGGTGGCTCATCGGTTTCTGCCTGGCTCTGATCAATCTGCTGCCCCCGGCCTGGTTGATCATGCCCGTGTTCTCTTCCTTGGTGTTCGCCCATTTCGGGCTGGAAATCCTGCGCCAGCATCGTCTGTCGGGAGCCCATACATGACTCAAACCCTTCCAAAGATCCGCCTTATTCTCATCGGAGATGAAATCCTGTCCGGCCGCCGACAGGACAAGCACATGCCTCATCTCATCACCTTGCTCGGTGAGCGGGGGCTGCAGCTCAGCGCTGTGGAAATCGTTTCCGATACGCAGGCAGAAATCGCCGCTGTCCTGACCCGCAGCTTTGCCACCCGAGACATCGTGTTCTGCTGCGGCGGCATAGGCGCAACCCCAGACGATCGTACGCGGCAGGCCGCCGCCGATGCCCTGGGGGTAAAACTGGCCTTGCATCCCGAAGCCGAGCGCTTGATTACCGAGCGCTGTGCTGACAATGAAAGAGCCGGGCGGGGTAGTGGCGACATGTCCTTGCCTGAGAACCGGCAACGCCTGGAAATGGGTGTCTTTCCGGTGGGAAGCGATATCGTTCACAACCCCTATAACAAGATCCCCGGGTTTTTCATTCGCGATCACACCTTCATGCCGGGTTTCCCCGTCATGGCCTGGCCCATGATGGAATGGACACTGGACCAGCGTTATCCCTCACTGCACCATCAGGTTGAGCGCGTCGAGCATTCTTTCCTGGTCTTTGAAATGCCCGAATCCAGGGTCATACCCGCGCTTGAAGAACTGGAACGGCGTTGGCCCGGCGTACGGGCTTTCAGTCTGCCCAGCCTGGGCAAGGGGCGGCCCCATATCGACCTGGGCGTGAAGGGCGAACCGGCAGCTGCTGCCGAGGCTCTGGCGTATCTGCGCGAAGAGGTGCGCCGTCTCGGGGGCGAACTTACACCTTGACCGGACACGCATTGCCGCAACGGGCAGACAGCGTCACACACTTCGTGTATATTCCACCATACGAAAATGTTGCGTTGCATCATCATGCCCATATCACCCGCTCGTACTGAGTCCGTCCATCCCGCCCCGACCCTGCATGTCAATGGCAGCCATGTGTCCATTCAGGTGCTGGAGCGGGCCATGAGGCTGCTGGATGTGCTGGCGCTGCATAACGAACCGGTCGCGCTCAAGGATCTGGCAGCAGCGACCGGCCTGCATACGTCGACCACTCACCGGATCCTGAACGATCTGGTGGTGGGGCGTTACGTGGACAGGGTAGACAGCGGCATGTATCAGTTGGGCATGCGGCTGCTTGAGCTGGGCTCGCTCGTCAAGCGGCGTCTGAATGTACGCGAAGTGGCGCTGGACCCAATGCGTGAACTGCATCGGGTGACAGGTCAGACGGTCAATCTGTCGTTGCAGCAGGGTGATGAGATCGTTTATATCGAACGCGCCTGGAGCGAGCGATCCGGCATGCAGGTAGTGCGCGCCATAGGCGGGCATGCGCCCCTGCATCTGACTTCTACAGGGAAACTGTTTCTTTCCGTAGCCGACTCGCGTCAGGTTCGTGCCTACGCCACCCGTACCGGCCTGGCCGGGACGACGCGCAATAGCATTACTGATATCGACCGGCTGGAGCGTGAACTGGCCATGGTGCGCCGTCACGGCTATGCGCGCGACAACGAAGAACTGGAACTGGGTGTCCGTTGCATTGCCGCCGGCATCCACGACGACACAGGCAAACTGCAGGCAGGGCTGTCGCTGTCGGCGCCTACCGACCGCCTGCGGGATGAGTGGATTCCGCTGCTGCAAAACGCAGCCTTGAAGATTTCCGAAGCATTGGGCTACGAGGCAGCTGCAAGCTGAACCCGGAATCGCCGTTATGGCAGGCCGCTTCGGGTACCCAGTGTCCTGAATCGGTGGTTGGATTCAGGACACTGGCACCACAGCCAGCTTTATTGAGCTTCGATACCCGCCTTCTTGAACAGTTCGGCCCATTGGGGGACTTGCTGGTTCACGTGTGCGGAGAGCGCTTCGGGGTTGGCGCGGTCAGCCAGCAAGTTGGCGCCCAGGCCAGCCATGCGTTCCTGGAAGGCTTTATCTTCCAGACCTGCCTTCAGGGCCGCCTGAAGTTTGTCCAGAGCGGGCTGGGGCGTGCCTTTAGGCGCCCAGATACCATGCCAGATACCGACCTCGAAACCGTCGTAACCCGATTCCTGCATGGTGGGAAGGTCGGGCAGGGTCGGCACGCGTTCCTTGCTGGTGACGGCATAGGCCTTGACCGTGCCAGCCTTGATGTGCTGTGAAGTATTGGTGGTCTGATCACACATGATGTCGACCTGCTTGCCCAGCAGGTCGTTCATTGCCGGGCCAGTGCCCTTGTATGGAATCGTGAGCAGATCCACACCAATCGCGCTCGTCAGCATGGTGCCGCAAAGCTGGCTGGCAGCCCCGATGCCTGCGTTGGCCAGAGAGACCTTGTCTTTGTTGTTCTTGATGTATTCCACCAGTTCGGTGATGTTGTTGGCGGGGAAGTCGGAACGCGCAATGAGGGTCATGGGTACATCGAGAACCAGGCCGATAGGTTCGAAGCTCTCGGATGTGTAGCCGGGATTCTTGTATAGCGATTGAGCCGTGGAGAAGCCGATATGCATCAACAGTATGGTGTGGCCATCAGGTTTGGAGCGTGCGACATGAGTCACGCCAATGGTGCCGCCGGCGCCGCCCTTGTTTTCGACCACCACGGTTTCGCCCAAAGTGGGGCGCATGGCTTCGGCAAGCGAGCGGGCCACGGTGTCGGTCGGGCCGCCCGCAGAGAAAGGTACAACCATGTTGACGGGCCGCTCAGGGTATTGGGCGGAGGCTGTTCCTCCGAGCATGACAGAACCCAGGATAAGGGCGGAAGCAAGTTTCAGGGGAAAGTTTTTCATAGTATTGGCATATTTCCTGAATACAGTTGAGAGGCGCCGGTCTGGCGACTTGTGGCGGACAAACGCAGTTGGCCTTGCCATACTTGCAGGGCATCAAGCCGGTGTTAGATGCTAAGGCAATGGTGGTGCCTTGTCCGCCGGGGTAAACCCGAGATTTTTACGTTTGGGCACCAGACTCTTTGCTGCCATGAGGCTCCGAGCAATCAAGGGCCGGCGATAGCGAGCGCCTGTTGTTATGTTGCGATGCAATAAATTCCTCTTGACATAGGGTGCAGCTTCGGCAAAAATGTGTTTTGTGCGGTGCAGCAATCTGCTTTCCGCTTACAGGCCCAAGGCCTATCACCACCGAAGGTAAAGGAAATCATATGAGCGCGGTCCCCCAACAAGTTTTAGTCAACCAGAAAGCAACTGTTGATAACCTTCTGGCCTTTCAAGAAGCGTTTTTCAACGGCTTCGAAAAGCTGGTCGATTTGAACCTCAAGGTTGTACGTGCTTCGCTGGACGAAGCCGGCCAGAAGGCTCAGGAAGCCATGGAAGTTAAAGACGTCCAGGAAGCTGTCAGCTTCACTACCAGCCTGGTTCAGCCCAGCACCGACAAGGTTGCTGCTTACGGCAAGCATGTTTATGACATCGTTGCTGGTGTGCAATCCAGCCTGACGAAACTGACGGAAGAGCAAATCGCTCAAGCTCAGCGTCAGCTTGACGACACTGTTGAGCAATTGGCAAAGAATGCCCCCACCGGTTCTGAAGGTGCTGTGGCCTTGATGAAGAGCTCGCTGGCTACGGCAAGCAGCGCTTACGAATCGGTTGCCAAGGTCGCACGTCAGGCCAGCGATGCTGCCGAAACGAATTTCACCGCAGCTGCCAATGCTACGCTCAAGGCTGCGTCTGACGCTGCCGAAGCCACCAAGAGCGCTACTGCTACAGCCACGACGCGTGCCCGTCGCGCCCCTGCTGCTGAAGCCTAAGCAGGAATAGGAACACACCTGCCGCAAGGCAGGCGTTCCCTGAAACCGCCCCGGATGCCAGAGCTTTATCGGCATCCGGGGCGGTTTCTTTTTTCAGGCCAGGATTCATCCGGCTATCTTGCCCGGATGCAGAACTTCATACGGCCCGGACGCACTCGCTGATAAGGGCCGGCCCCCGATAGATCAACCCCGTATACAGCTGAACGGCGTCGGCGCCGGCCTCAATCTTTTCGCGAGCCTGCTTGCCTGAAGAAATACCGCCTACCCCAATGATGGCGGTGGCCGAC
>JBAYOJ010000106.1:0-8179 GCA_041678385.1 Burkholderiaceae bacterium
AAGCTCCAGAAGTAAGAAACGCAACTTTTTTGAGACACGAAACATCCATTTTCAGGCATGAATGGCACTTGGCCGGGAATAATGCTTGGTGGCGGTTTCGCCTTCAGTTAGACTCTGTTGGACTCACTCTCCAAGGAGCACTACCATGGCAAAAGCCAAAGTGGCCGCCACCGTAGCAAAGAAGACCAAGAGCACCAAGGCAGCAACTGCCCCGGATGCACCAGCAGAGAAGAGCGCGGCGCCTACGGCGGCGCCCGTGAAGGCGGCAAAGTCGACAGCCGCCAAGAAAACAGCCAAGAAAGCCGCAGCGGCCAAGGTAACCGCCAAAAGCGCAGGCTCCACGTCTAAAAAGACAGCAAGCAAGGCAAGCGCCACCAAGTCGCCCGCAAAAGCGGCCGCCAAGAAGGCAAGTACCAAGACCGCAGCAAAGTCTGCTCCGCAAGCAGCCAAGAAGGTCGCCAAGGCCACCAAGTCTGCAACGAAATCCGTGGCAGCCAAAACCGCCGCCAAGAAGACCACGGCTTCCAAAGTTGCCGCCGTAAAGCCCGCAGCCAGTAAAACCGCGGTAAAGTCTACGGCAAGCAAGCCCGCTACCAAGACAACAGCCGCAAAGAAAGCGGCCAAGTCCCCGGCAGCGAAGCCCGTCAAGACTTCCCCAAAGTCATCCAAGAAGGAACCCAAGGTGACTGATACACCCAGCGAAACCAAATCCAGCAAAAGTGGCACCGCCAGCAAGCCGGCCACCACAAACGTGAAGAAGGCAGAAGCCAAGGCGGCCAAGAAAACAGCCGAAGCCAGCACTGCAAAGAAAACACGCAATCCTACTGCGTCCTGGCCTTTCCCAACAGGCAACCGTCCCTAAGCCCGCGTCCAGGCAAGCAATTCACCAGGCATCAGTTTGGCCATAGGGATACGCTGAACCCCCGCCCCGTGCGGGGGTGCGTCATTCACGGGCCAGCGCACTCATGCGACAATTGCGCATCGTCGGTTTACAAAACAAGGTAATCATGTTCAGCGATGTGCTGTATTTCGTACTCAACATCCTGTTTTCGCTCTTCGGCATCGCACTAATCATCAGGGCCTGGATGTACGCGATCCGCTTGCACCCCTTCAACCCTTACTCCCAGGCTGTCCTACGGGTGACAAACTGGCTGGTCACCCCGCTGCGCAACGTGATCAAGCCCACCAACCGGGTCGACTGGCCAAGCCTGTTTGCATGCTGGCTGACCGCATGGGTTTATCTGCTGCTGACCTGGTTAGTGTTCACCGGCCAGCTTCCCGCTGCCGAAGGCCTGCTGCGCGCGCTGTTTGCCGCCATAATCACGATGGCCAAATGGGCGTTCAACCTTGTGTTGTGGGTGACGCTGATCCAGGCGGTCCTGTCGTGGGTGAACCCCATGGCGCCCGTCATGCCCGTGCTGCATACGCTGACTGCGCCACTGCTGAACCCGATCAGGCGTTTCATGCCGAATCTGGGTGGGCTGGATCTTTCGCCGTTGGTATTGCTGCTGCTGGCCCAAGTGGCCATCATGATGCTGCAGCGGTTTGCTTTTTCTGTGTTCGGCGTCTGAGGCTGGCAAACCGGGGCCGGCTTGCGACTGCCCCGGCTTCTGGCTTACATAGGCACGACGCGTGTCGGCCCGCCCCCGCTGATCACTCGCACGCGCTGGCCGACACCCAGAGCCACGTCGGCTTCCTGTGCAATCACGCGGGTTTCCCCGTTGTCGAGACGTACCGTGATTTCCAGGCCGGCCGACTTGCCCATTTGATGTTCAACTGCATCACCTGCCATTGCACCCAGCAGGCCGCCACCGATGGCAGCCAGAACCTGGCCCCGGCCCCCACCGATAGAACTCCCCGCCACGCCCCCAAGTGCACCGCCGGCCAGGGCACCCGCGCCGCTGCTGCGGTCGCGCTGAATGACCACATTGCGTACGGCCTCTACTGTCCCTAAACGGACGATCTGCTCGCGCTGAGCCTGACCGTAGGTGTAAACCGAACTTGACGCACTCTGGTGCGCGCAACCGGATAAAACGGCCAGCGCCCCTACCAGGGCGGATATCGCCAACCAGCGACGGGATGCCGGACGGGTTTCGTATTGTGTGAGACTACTCATGCAGAGCTCCTTAACTGCGCCGCCTTCCGCTACAGACTGATGCCGTACTGCGCTTGCAGCAAGGCATCAATCTGTGCACGGGTGGGACGATGATTCTGCGGACCCCTTGAAGCCACCTTCAGGGTTCCCATGACATTACCCAGTTTACATGCGTCAGGCAGGTTCCAGCCACGCGACAAGCCGTGCAGCAGGCCCGCCCGATGCGCATCGCCACAGCCCGTCGGGTCGACCACGGCTGGGGCCTGCACGACCGGGACTTCGGTGACCCCGTTCTGTTCATAAACCAACGCGGCATCACCGCCGTGGGTGACTACAACCCCTTGCAGGCCTGTGGCGATTTCTTCCATGCTCAAGCCGCTACGCTGCCTGACGATACTCGCTTCGTATTCGTTGACACAGAGCACGGACGCCATGCCCAGCATCTGTTTGAGGTCTTCCCCGTCAAACAGAGGCATGGCCTGCCCCAGATCGAACACGAAGGGGATGCCCGCGGCCTTCAAACGGCCCGCATGAGCGAACATACCGTCTTTTGAATCAGGCGCAACAATCGCCCAGGCGGCTTCATGGCCACTGATGTCATTATCAGCAGACTGCAGCATGGCCCCCGGATGGAAGGAAGCGATCTGATTATTGTCGAGGTCGGTGGTAATGAAGCATTGCGGGGTATACATGTCAGGCAGCACCCGCACGAGGCTGGTGTCTATGCCCAGTTGCTGCATGTAGACCAGGTAATCGGAGGCGTCACCCCCAACAGTACCGACGGGTAGCGGCTGGCCGCCCAGCAGCTTGAGGTTGTAAGCAATGTTGCCGGCACATCCGCCATATTCCTTCCGCAGGCTGGGAACAAAAAATGACACGCTCAGCGATTGGATGCTGTCCGCAAGAATGTGGTCCTTGAAGTGACCTTCGAACACGGCAATGGTATCGAACGCGATGGAACCGCAAATCAGGATTTTTTCAGACATCATGAACTCAGGGAAAGAATTTATCCAGTTGGTAGCCATTGGCCATCAGGCCCCGCACGGCCACAGGAATCTGTACGGTAAGTTCGGCCCCAGCCCCGAAAGGCCCATTGCGCAATTCTGCCGGCACCCAAACATCGGGATCCAGATTGCGCCTGACCACCACAGTGCCAGAAGCATCTTTCAGATCCAGTACCAGGGTCGGCCATTCCTGAGGCCGCTCATGCGTATTGCGTAAGGTGATTTCCAGCGTGAGCGTGGACACGTCCGCTTCGGGAGCCCCATTGGACCGCAACGCTGAACCCGTTATGGCAATGGCATTGATGTGTCTTTCGTAGGGGACGGTGCATGAAACCTGTTCGCAGGCGGCTTCGAGCGCAGGCCGTAGGGCGGGGAACGCATTGGCGAGCTGTGCGCGATACACGTAAGCCCCTTGCGCCACCAGCCCGGCCAGACCACACAATATCAACACCACCCAGACCAGCGTCATCCAGCCGCGACGCGGCTGGGGCCCGTCAAAGGGTGCCGCTACGCGCCGGCCCGGCCGCGACTCGATCACCAGGGTATCATCACGCTGGCTTTCGACTGTCGCGTCTTCAGCCTGGCTGGCCGCCCCGCTAACACCCACAGAAGGCTCGCCGCGGCCGCCTGATGCCCTTTCGGCCGCGCCAAACACAGGCTCATTACGCCGCCCAGCCGGGGCACGCCGGCTCGAAATCGTGAAGGCAGGGCCGTCATGCGAAGTAGAGCCCAGCCTATCGCCGCGCTGGCGCACGACAGAAGGCATAGGTGGGGCGTCAATGCTATGGCTGGAGTGTGATGAGACAGCCGGAGATTCTGGATCTGGCCCGAAAGTGAACGGTTGCGCTGGCGTCGGCCCCGATGCTGCCGGAACGGCTGGCGCATCGCCGATATAGATTCTGGGGGCGGGCGGCTCGCTGGCGTCATCGCCTCTTGCGTCTTGCCCCGAAAACACCCCGGTTGCAGGCGCAGCCTCGCCCAGGGGTGGAATACTGGGCTCGATAGTCGATGCCGCGTTCGGCACGACAGCTTCGAAGCCGTCGAAGATATGGGCACATTGAATGCAGCGAATATAGCCTTTGCGCAGCTGCAACTGCTCCAGCGACACCGAAAAAACGGTTTCGCACTGTGGGCAACGGGTAGTCAGCTCCATGGCCATACCCAAGATCAACCCTGGCGAGAACGGCCGTGCAGGCAAACCCAACCGTCACGCGCCTGCCAGACCTCAAGCGCCAGCCAGGGTTCGTAGGCCGCTGCGACTTCCTGCGCCTGACGCTCCAGCACACCGGACAGCACCAGCGCCCCACCCGAAGCGACACGGTTCGCCAGCATGGGCGCCAGCACTTTGAGCGGATTGGACAATATATTGGCCACCACTACGTCAAAGCGCCCCTCGCCGAAATCATCGGGCAGGCAGGCGTGAAGCTTGACGCCGTTGTTAGCGGCGTTGTCACGGGTTGCCTGCACAGCCTGTTCATCGATGTCCACGGCCTCGATACTGCCCGCCCCCAGCTTGGCCGCCGCAATGGCCAGTATGCCGGAGCCGCAACCGTAATCGAGTACGGTGGCACCTGCCGGCAAATTCGTGGCCAGCCACTCCAGGCAAAGATGCGTCGTCGGGTGGCTACCCGTGCCAAAAGCCAGCCCGGGGTCCAGTTCGATGCGCACGATATCGTCCGCTTGCCTGTCAGCCGCCGGCACGTCGGGATCAGCGGCATGCCAGCTTGGAACGATCCAGATGCGCTCGCCTACCTGTATGGGGCCGAATTGCGATTGCGTAAGCCGCACCCAGTCTTCGTCGGGGACTTCCCGCAGAAACCAGTCTTCGTCGGCCACCGGGCCATCGGTGTATTCCACCAGCTCTTCAAGCACCTGCCGAGGGTCCAGGCCGTCAGGCAACAGGGCAACCACACGATTGTTGCGCCAGGCCTGTACCGAGGGCTCGAGCCCCGGCTCGCCGTAAAGCGGGTTCTCGCGCAGGGTGTCGCTGTCGGCGTCCTCGACGGACACGGCAAGCACGCCAGCGCCAAGCATCGCGTCCGACAGCGCCTCTGCCTGTGCTTCGGAACAGTTCATGACCAATTCGCGCATATTTCCTTCCATGGCGAAGGCCGGAATACACCCGGACTTCCGTAATCAGCGGGACCCGTGTTCAGACCCTGACTCGCCTTCGAGGTCAGGGCCGCTGAGACAGTTTATGCTCTAGATAGTGTATGGATGTACCGCCCTCGACGAATCGGGCATCAGCCATGAGTTCGCGATGCAAGGGGATATTGGTGTTCACCCCTTCGACGACCATTTCCGACAATGCAATGCTCATGCGGGCGATGGCCTGTTCACGGGTATCGCCGTAGGTGATCAGCTTGCCTATCATCGAGTCATAGTTAGGCGGCACGGTATAGCCTGAGAACACATGCGAATCCATGCGCACACCCGGCCCCCCCGGTACGTGCCAGTTGGTGATGCGACCAGGGCTGGGAATGAACTTGAACGGGTCTTCAGCATTGATGCGGCATTCGATGGCATGGCCGTTGAATGTGATGTCGCGCTGGCGCAAGGCGAACTTCTCGCCCGCGGCAATGCGGATCTGCTGCTGAACGAGATCGATGCCGGTGATCATTTCCGTCACGGTGTGCTCGACCTGGATACGGGTGTTCATTTCGATGAAATAGAACTCGCCGTTTTCGTACAGGAACTCGAACGTACCAGCCCCCCGGTATTGCATGCCGCGGCAGGCGTCGGCGCAGCGTTCGCCTATGCGCTCGATAAGCCGACGGGGAATGCCCGGCGCAGGCGCTTCTTCGATCACCTTCTGGTGACGCCGCTGCATCGAACAATCACGCTCGCCCAACCACAAGGCGTTGCGGCCGCCGTCTGCAAGTACCTGGACTTCAATATGGCGTGGGTTCTCGAGGAACTTTTCCATATAGACTTCAGGGTTGTCGAAGGCTGCTACGGCTTCGTTGCGTGTCAGGGCCACCGCGTTGAGCAGTGCCGCTTCGGTATAGACCACCCGCATGCCACGGCCACCGCCACCACCCGCCGCTTTTACGATGACCGGATAACCGATCTCGCGGGCGGTGCTGAGGATTTCGGCCGGGTCATCGGTCAGCCCGCCCTGAGAACCGGGCACCACGGGCACGCCGGCAGCAACCATGGCCTGCTTGGCCCTGACCTTGTCGCCCATGACCCGGATGGTTTCGGGCCGCGGCCCTATAAACACAAAACCGCTTTTTTCAACACGCTCGGCGAAATCGGCGTTTTCGGCCAGGAAGCCGTAACCCGGGTGAATGGCTTCGGCGTCGGTGACCTCGGCGGCCGAAATAATGGCCGGCATATTGAGATAACTTTCACGCGGCGACGCCGGCCCGATGCAGACAGACTCATCAGCCAGGCGCACATACTTAGCATCACGGTCGGCCTCGGAATGCACGACCACCGTCTTCACGCCCAGCTCACGGCAGGCCCTCTGGATACGCAATGCGATTTCGCCGCGATTGGCAATGAGAATTTTCTCGAACATGAGAGTCAGCCGATTACGAACAGAGGTTGACCATATTCGACCGGTTCGCCGTTCTCGACGAGGATTTCCTTGATTACCCCGGATTTATCGGCTTCGATCTCGTTGAGAAGCTTCATGGCTTCAATAATGCACAGGGCATCGCCTTCTTTGACGCTCTGGCCAACTTCGACAAAAGGCGCCGCGCCAGGGTTAGGCGCGCGATAGAAAGTGCCCACCATGGGCGCCTTGACCAAGTGGCCTGCGGGTACCGGTGCCGCTGCCGGCTGAGCGGCGGCGGCCGCCACAGTCGCAGGAGCCGCCGGTTCGGGCGCGGGCGCCACCGGCTGGGTGCTCTGCGAGAACTTGACGATCCTGACCTTGCCTTCGCCTTCAGTGATTTCGAGTTCGGCAATACCGGATTCAGCAACCAGGTCGATGAGAGTCTTGAGTTTTCTTAAGTCCATACCAACTTTCCGTGGCACTGCCCCGCTTTTTTCGCAGGGCCCATGCATATGTTTGAAAAAATAGGGAAACGCCGCGGGCTACCCGGCAAGCGCATATTGCAACGCAGCCTCGTAGCCGAATGCGCCCAACCCGGCAATCACACCCTGCGCGATATCCGACAGGAAGGAATGATGACGAAATTCCTCGCGCTTGTAGACATTGGATAAATGCACTTCTACGAAAGGAATGCTGACAGCCGAAAGGGCATCCCGTATGGCGACGCTGGTATGGGTATACGCAGCGGCGTTAATGATGATGTACTCCGTACCGTCACGGCCTGCTTCCTGAATGCGATCCACCAGAGCGCCTTCATGGTTGCTCTGGAATATGAATAGCGAAGCGCCCCGGGCCGCAGCCTGCTCTTCGAGTCGTTGATTGATATCGGCCAGGGCAAGCCTACCGTAGACCTCGGGCTCACGCGTGCCGAGCAGGTTGAGATTGGGGCCGTGCAGAACCAGAATGCGCTGCGCCATTATGGAAATCTAGTGAAGACAGACCGCCTTTTTACGCCAAAATGCCCTATTTGTCCATTAAGTGACAGTCTGAAAGCAAAGGGCTGAAGCGTCTGGCAGGATCCCGCCTGCTGCCCGCCGGCGCGGGTGCTCAGGACGATGCCCCCTGGCCCTGCCTGGATACCGAGGCCAGATGTGAATCCAGCTCTGCAGGGTCGATCTGCCCCAGAAAATCGTGAACCAGGCGGGAATCCGCGTCAAAGATGACGGTATAGGGAAGGCCGCCTTTACGATTACCCAGTGCTTTCATTTTCTCGATACCGCCATGACCGGCTATCAGCAGGGGGTAGGACACCTGCACTTTCTTCAGAAAGCGCTCTACGTTCGGCAGGGTATCGATGGCGACGCCCACGAATGTCATGTCCGTGTATTTGCGGGATAGTTCATCGAGGTCGGGCATTTCTTTAATGCAAGGCGCACACCAGGTGGCCCAGAAATTCACCACCAGGGGCCGCCCCGCATAGCTCGACATCGGCACACCAGTGCCTTCCAGATCGGGAAAAGTGTTGGCCAGGAATTCGGCAGCAGCGTCTGCCGAAGGCGTGGCCACGACCGACTGCAA
>JBAYOJ010000107.1:0-8179 GCA_041678385.1 Burkholderiaceae bacterium
CACGCGGCTGTAGACCACCAGGATGCCGCATTGCACGGCACGTTCTGCGTCCAGCCATGGGGATTCTTCAGGGCGCGCATCTATGAATACCTGCACATCATCGCCGCTGTTCAAGGCAATATTTCCTCCCAGCCAGGTATCCGACGCGATGACCCGCAGGGGCGTATCGGGTAAATGTCGGGACCAGATCGTATTCATGGTGGCGGAGATCTCGGCGCCGGGGAAGGTGGAACGGGCGCTGCGACCGCTCATCCAGGCCAGGGGGCCGCGCGCAAAGGCATATCCCAGGGCCATGGCCAGTTGAATGACAAGAACCACAATCGCGATGCGTCGCAGCGTTTCCCTTTCATTGCCCCGGATGCACCAGAACAGGAAATACCCCCAGAGAATGAAGAAAGTCGTGCCCCATGCACCTACCAGACGGGTGCCCAAGAGCGTGGACACCAGCAGCGTCGCCAGACAAGGCGTGAGCCCGATCCAGAGCAGAAAGGAACGGTCCCATGCAGCCAGGTCGGATGACCAGCGGCTGTTTCCCCCGGTATCCTCAAGGGCGGCTGGCCGCCGGCGTCCCCACCAGAGCCAGGCCAGCCAGGCCAGCAGCATGGGAGACAGCCGTGCCATCTGGGTGCCGATGAAGGACATTGCACTTTCAAGGGCTTCCATCCGGCCGCCGGCATCCAGCGAACCGCCTGCGTAGCGGAAGGGGGCGAAGTCGGTACTGATCAGCCACCACAGATGGGGTAGCAGCACTGCAAAAAAGGCCAGCAGTGCCAGGCCCAGGCCTTCGAGGTTACGGCGGTCAAGGAAAGAACCGTGGCGCAACATGAAGCAGAAGAACGCTGTGAATTGAATGACGGCGCTATATTTGGTCAGCATGGACAGCGCCGAGACGGCGCCCAGGCAGATCCATGTGATGCGGCCTTGATGGCGCAGGGCTCGATAAAACAACCAGGTGCTGGCGGCGATCGACCAGAGCTGCGCCGTGTCGTGGTTATAAAGGTTGCCTCGTATGGAAAAATAAAGCGTTGTTGACACCAGCAATACGCCAACTGCCGCTTTTCGGGCGGTGGTGAATTCGCGTCCCAGCAGCCAGATGAACCATAGCGCGGCAGCCGAAGACATCATCCCTGCCAGAAAGGGTAGCCACAATGGCCGGCCCAGGACTTGTGTCAGGCCGTACAACATCCACGACGGCAGCGGCGGATGTTTGATATACCCCCATTCCAGGCTCACCGCCCATACCAGTTCTTCCATCCCGTCCAGATCGGGGGCTGAATGACTGAACGCCATCAGGGCCGTCCAGATAATGATCAGCCCGATCAGAACAAGGGCCATCAGGCCATCGTCTCGGTCAAGACGCCTGGAAGTGTATGTGTTCATAAATCCGCGGGCTCGGTTGAGCATTTGCTTGGGTTGGGTGCCGGAACGCAGTCAGCGCGCATTGTATTCAGTAAACCGGTGTGCAGGCTCGTGATTGGGAATGACGGGCATCCCAGGTGAAGAGGGTGGCATGCCAGTTGCTGTCATGGTGTAAGCAGATCAAGGGAGTACGCCATGGCTTGGCAAGCATTGTTCGGGGAAAAAGCGACCACAAAACTGGCGGCTTTTTTCGACACGCGCGAACAGTTGGAAGCCGTGTCGGCAGAGTTGCGTAAGGTCGGCAATTTTCAGAATCCTCAGCTGTGGGTGGTGCATCCTCACGATAGCGGGTTTGAGCGCAAGCTGGAACCTGAAACCCAGGGCGTCGCACGCACAGCAGTGCGCGCCCATCTGGGACTGGGTACATTGGGCCTGGTGGCAGGCCTGATTCTGTGGGGCGTGCTGTATGCCTTGGGACTGCCCGCGATTGTGTCATCACCTTTCTACAGCGGTGGGGCCATTGTGGCGTTTTCAATTGTTGGCGGCATGCTGCTGGGTGGGCTGGTCACGGCAAGGCCGGATCACCAGACTGTGATCCGTGGCGTAGAGAAGGCCACGCAAGCCGGACGCTGGTCACTGGTCGTACACCCCCGGGACGAAGCTCAGTGCAAATCCGCCGAAGGGGTGCTGGCATCGGCACATGCGGAAATGGTGCGCACTATTTGAGCGGGAAAGAGGGAACGGTTCAGTCTTGAGCTGGCAGGGTTCCGTCAGAGATTTCCACCCGGTTGCGGCCGTTGCGCTTGGCGGTGTACAGAGCGGCGTCGGCGCGTTCCATCAGATCTTCCAGCTTTTCATCGGGCTGCCGGGTAGCCAGGCCTATCGACGCCGTCAAACCGAAGTTATCCCCACCGGGTAGCAGAACCGGTTCAGCGGCGATCGCAAGGCGCAGCCTTTCTGCGACGCGCAGGGCATCTTCAGTTGCGGTACTGGGCAAGAGCACACAAAACTCCTCGCCGCCGATGCGCGCGGGGGTGTCGAATTCCCTGCAGCTTTCCCTTAGGGTGCGTGCACACGTCTGCAAAGCAATATCGCCGCTCTGGTGGCCGCGGGTGTCGTTGACGCTTTTAAAGTGATCCAGGTCGATTAAAAGTATCGACAACGGCCTGTCATAGCGGTGGGAGGCCGATAATTCAATGGTCGCGATTTCTTTGAAGTGGCGATGGTTGGGCAGGCCTGTCAGGCCATCGTTCTGGGCCAACTGCTGAAGCTTGTCATGCATGATGATGTGCTCGGACACGTCGTGGCCGATTCCGATCACATTATTGACCTTGCTGTCGTCAGCGGTTATGGGGAAGATCGCCCATTCCAGATGCATCGGGCCCTGAGGTGTTCTGCATATTGCCCGGAAACCCTGGCTGGAAGGCCGGGTAAAGGCTGCAGCGATACATTGCTGAGCCTTCTGCCGGCTTTCATCGTCGGCCATCAGGTCAAAGAAACGGCTGCCCACCGCCTGGGTTGCCGTCACGCCGAAATACGTGCTGAAAGCCGGGTTCACGTAAGAATATTCACCCCGGGGGTCGAGTTTGATGATGCATGTGGCAGTGTTTTCCACAATGATGCGGTAATCCTGCTCACGCGCCCGCATAAGGCGGCGGTCAGCGGCCGCCCGAGCATCATATTGCCTGCGCCGCCGCTGATACAGCAGCAGCCCGGCGGTCGTGACGCCTGTGAACAGACCAAAAAGCCCAGCCTGCACATAGGCCAGGTGGCGCCAACTGGTCAGGGCAGCATGATAATCGCGGCCCGTCACCACCCAGAGGGGGTGGTGTGCGATGCCCGGGTGGCTTGCGGCCACGCTGGCCGCCACGAGTTGTGGGTCGCCCGGCATGTCGGCGCGAATAACGGTGAAATCCTCATTGTGGGCCCGTGAGGGCAGCAGTCTCTGCAGCGTTTCATGGGAAATTGCGATCTGATTCGCGTCAGGCACATTGCCGCGCACCTGCAGGGTGGCATCGCCGTCAATGTGGATCAGGGCTGCCCACATGTCCGGGGTATAGAGCGTCGACATCATCAGCGTTCTGATGTATTCGGGTTCGAAGCTGGCGTAGACAATGCCCTGGAAGTCGCCGCTACGGTCGATAATAGCCTTGCCAAGCGACAGGCTGATATCGCCGCTGAGGGTTTGGTACGGGGTGGATATGTACAGCTTCTGCCGCTGGGGGTCAGCCTGCGCATTGCGAAAATACGGGCGGTGGCTGAAATCGCGGCCATTATTCAGGTAGCGCGTCCCGGCGACCTGTCGTCCGTTGCGGTCGAGGATGCCGATAGTCCGTATGATGGGCATGGCATTGACCATCGATTGCATGGGGTCTTGCTGCTGCCCCGGGTTTGACATATCCAGCAAGGCCAGAATTTCGTCCAGCACCCGGTCGGCACTGGTAATGTGCAGTTCGATGTTCGTCGATACCAGCTCCGCCTGAGTGACCAGCTTGTCTTCCTCATGTTCGCGAACATGCCGGAAGTCCAGCAGGTTGTAGACGCTGACCAGTCCGCCCAGCAGTGCGACGATGATGGCCAGAGTGATGCGCTGCCGCTTGACGCTGGCGCGACTCAAGGTCGAATTTGGCATGGTTGCATGGCCCGCCTGAATACAATCGGCGTTGATGGTTCAAAGCTCTACATATTGAACCAAAATGCTGCGGGATGACGGGGCTTGGCAGTGCAAGTGCCGCAGTGGAATGATGAGCGTGGTGGACACGCAACGGGGGCATGGGATGAATACAAGATTTGAATGGGGTTCTGGCGCGTGGCTCCTGGGCCGAGGGGCAGGCCACCTGGCACGCTGCGGGGCATTTTTGGCGTTTATCGGGCTGTCGATGGCTGTGCAGGGTCAGGCAGCCGATGGCTTGTCACTGCCAGCGACGGTTGGCCAGGCCAAGGCGGAACAAGTGGTTGATGGGCTGGAACATCCGTGGGCCCTGGCCTTTCTGCCCGACGATGGCGGCATGCTCATCACAGAAAAGCCCGGGCGTCTGCGTATGCTGCGGAATGGCGAACTGTCGGCCCCGCTGGGTGGTGTGCCCAAGGTCTATGCCCGTTCGCAGGGGGGCCTGCTGGATGTCGCCGTCGCACCTGATTTTTCCACCAGCCGATATATCTATCTGGCTTACGCCGAGCAGGATGACCGAGGCAGGGCGGGTACGGCGGTGGGCAGGGGCAAGCTGGCCGCCGATGCCGGCACCCTCGAAAACTTCGAGGTCATTTTCAGGCAGGAACCCAAACTATCTTCGGGTGCCCATTTTGGGGTACGCATGGTATTCGATCAGCAGGGCGGCCTGTTCATCGCCCTGGGTGAAAACAATCAACGTCCCACGGCACAAGACCTGGACAAACTTCAGGGCAAACTGGTTCGACTGCACCCGGATGGCAGCGTACCCAAGGACAATCCCTTCGTCGCGCAATCGCAGGCAAGGCCGGAAATCTGGAGCTACGGGCACCGTAATCAGCAAGGTGCTGCACTCAACCCTTGGACGGGGGCACTCTGGACGCATGAGCACGGGCCGCGAGGCGGCGACGAGATCAACATCCCGCAGCCCGGCCTGAATTACGGTTGGTCGATCGCAACCCATGGCCGCAATTATTCGGGCATGGCGATTCCCGAGGCGCAAGGGGCTCAAGTCGATGGCATGGAACCCCCGCATTATGTCTGGGCAGATTCCCCGGCAATTTCGGGCATGGCCTTTTACGATGCCGATCGTCATCCGCAATGGCGTAACAGCCTGTTCATTGGCGCCCTGAAAGATCGTGAACTGATCCGTCTGGTGCTGGAAGGTGAGCGCATTGTTGCTGAAGAACGCTTGCTTGCCGATCTGGGGGCCCGTATACGCGATGTCCGTGTGGGGCCGGACGGCCATGTCTATGTGCTGACAGATGCCGGTAAGGGTGGGCTGTTCCGCGTGATGCCTGACTGAAGCCTCGCCATGACCGGTTGGTCCTTGTTATGGTCCGGGTGTGAAAACCATTCCATCAACCCGATTTCGGCTGGAGCAATTCATGCGATATTTGTCTGTTCCCCTGCTGTTGACCCTGGCTGCCTGCCAGGCCGCGATACCTTTGGAGCCGCATGCCGACCCATGCAAGTCCCTCGGCTATCTTTCCGTTGTCGGCACCATGGAAGACGCTGTGCCGGCCGGGACGTTTCCGGAAGGGACGCGCTTCCTGCACCCGGGGGCCGCGGTTACCCAGGATCATCGCGCCGAGCGTCTGAACGTGCACGTCAACGAAAAAGGCCGTATCGAAAGGATAGATTGCGGCTGAACCCTATGATCCATGCCTGTTGTCATGTCCAGGTAACATAAAAATACAAATTTATAATTTATGTTATAAAGCGGACTGTTTTCGACATGTGCAGTGGGCGGTCATGAGCTTGTTCGGTTTACGCTTAAATGATTTAAGTCTCACCCGTCGGGTGTGGGCGGTAATGATAGTCAACGGCCTGGCGGTGCTGGTTCTCATGGCGGCGGCGGGCTGGGGGCTGCTGCAGGCGCGCTCCAGCCTGGCATCCCTGCATACTGAACGCATGGTCGCGGCCGAGCACGTCAGCGGGATGGTGCAGGAATTCTACGATACCCGTCTGCATGTGCTGCTGGGCTTTCAGCACGACCCCGGCAGCCCGCTCTACTCTTTGCACGGCCACGATCTTCGCGATCACACATCTGTCGTGGAGCGTAATCAGCAAGCCTGGGTTCAGCGCTCGGAAACCTTGCGGGCACGGGCGCTCGACGCCCAGGAAACAGAATTGTTGAATGCAGTATTGCTGCGTCAGGAAGCCTGGCTGGGCAAAGCCCGGGAAGCGGTGGATCGTATGCAGGCCGCCGACTTCAGCCCCTCATCAATGCAGGCGTTTCTGGCGGCGGGCCGCAGCGAAGGCGATGCCCTGCTCGATACGCTCACCGCCTTGCAGCAATATCAAAGCGAGATGGCAAACGTAGCTATTGAGGCGGCCGAGCGCCGCTTTCAAGTAACCATGGCCGGTTTTGCATTGACCCTGCTGCTCATCATCCTGCCTGGCATTGTCCTGATGCTATGCACAATGAAACGCCTGAGCCGGGGTTTCGGTCGTGCCGTGCAGTCGGCCCAGGCCATCGCCAATGGCGATTTATCCCGGGCAGATCACGACCCGGCCGGCGATGAAATCGGCAGGCTGATCACACAGATGCGGCAGATGCGTGAAAACCTCAATGAGCTCATCCGCCGTATTGTCCTGGGGGCGGATTCCATCGCCCATGCCGCCAATGAAGTGGCATCCGGCACACAAGATCTTTCCGCACGCACCGAACAGCAGGCAGCAGCGCTGGAACAGACGTCCGCCGGTACAGAACAGCTCAACAGCACCGTGCATCAGAACGCGGACAACGCGGCTGAAGTCGACCGTATGGCGATTTCCACCTCACAGCTGGCGGAAAGGGGTGGGCAGGTCACCAACAATGCGGTCGCCACCATGGAAGCGATACGCGTGGCATCCGAGAAAATCGGCGAAATCGTCAATATCATTGATGGTATCGCCTTCCAGACCAATATCCTTGCACTGAACGCAGCTGTCGAGGCAGCGCGTGCCGGTGAGGCGGGCAAAGGCTTTGCCGTTGTGGCAGGCGAAGTCCGCGCACTGGCGCAGCGCAGCGCCAGTGCGGCTCAGGAAATCAAGCAGGTCATCCAGGAATCGGTCGACGGCATTCGCAAGGGCTCTGACGAGGTCTCTGAGGCCGGTGTGGCCATGGGCGAGATCGTTGAAAGTTTCCGCCATATGACCACGCTGATAGGCGAGATTGCCAGTGCCAGTAAAGAACAGGCCACCGGCCTGGAGCAGATCAACTTAGCGGTGAATGACATGGACGGCGCCACCCAGCGCAACGCCATGCTGGTCGAAAACACGCTGCGCACTTCCGAAACTCTGCGTCAGCAGGCATCCGCCTTCCGAGCGTTGGTGGCCACCTTCCGGCTCGCCGACGAAAGTGGTGAAGGGGCGTTTCATCAGGCCGGGGTTGAGATTTCAACGCGGTTGCGGCCCAGCGCCTTGGCGCGGTAAAGCGCGGTGTCGGCGGCGGCCAGGGTGCGTGCGTAATCCGGGTGGCCCAAATGAGAGGCAATGCCGACACTGACGGTCAGCTTCAGTGTTGCGCCGTTGGGCAGGCGTACGGTTTCGTCGGCAATTTCCTTGCGTATGCGCTCGCCCACCAGCTGTGCCTGTTCGGTATCGGTTTCAACCAATAACAGCAGGAATTCCTCACCGCCGTACCGAAAGGCGTAGTCGCTGACGCGCAGGTTGCGCAGCAGCGTGGCAGCAACCGTTTGCAGCGCCAGGTCGCCCGAGGCATGGCCGTGCTGGTCATTGATGGCCTTGAAATGGTCCACATCAATCATGGCGATGGAAAACGATTTGCGCCCGCGCCCCGACAGGGCAACTTCCCGGCGCAGCACGGTGGACAGAAAACGACGGTTCAGCAGGTGGGTCAGTTCGTCGCGGCCGCTTTCGAGTTCTGTCATCTTCTCGAACATCGATTGCGTCAGTTGTTTGATCTGCGCTGCCTTGTCATGCAGCGCCCTGAGCAGCACCATACGGGCTTCTGTCGAGTTGCCGTTGGCGCTGCGCTGCAGTTCCTGCACGGCCCCGTCGCAGGAGGCGATGAGTTCCACCACGGTATCAGCCTGCGGGTCTTTGTTGAACACGGGGCGGCCCTTGTGCTTGAACCATAGCCCGAAGGTGGATGTGGACAACAGTGGTAGATTGGCCAGCGGTACGCCTGTGGCCAACTGGAAC
>JBAYOJ010000108.1:0-8153 GCA_041678385.1 Burkholderiaceae bacterium
ACAGTCGAAAGACGTTAGCCGAACTGTTGAGTCGACTTTGGCGATCTCCGATAGTATTGCCTGGCTTCCGTCTGTGCTGCCATCATCGACAAACAGCAGTTCATAGGAAATATCCAACGCGGATAAAGATGTCGTAAGGCAGCGATGCAAACGGCTGATCACATCCCATTCGTTGTATACCGGCAAGACGATGGATACTTCCGCAGCCTGTTGTGAGCATGCGGACTGCTGGTCAACGGTTGCCTGTCTACCTGAACTCATGGCTCTCCCCCAGTTTGGTGGCCTATAGCTAAGCCCTCGCGAAACTGATGGGTGTCAGCGTAATTTTTCATCAGGCAAATCGGTATCAATTTTTTATCAAAAAAATATCAAAAAACGACCGGTATCCGACTGTCACGGGTCTCGGCGCAGCATGCCGGGTGGTGTGGTAGTGTGCAGCTCATATTAGCCGTACCCCATGCCGATCAGAATTACCGCATATCAAAGACTTCGCGGTGCATGCGCAGGCCGCGACCAATCACTTTGCGCAGATTGTCGTTCAGACTTTCCGCGAAACCGACGGGGCCACAGAACCAAACGTCCATCTGGCCATTACGTGGGCCACCATCAGCCAGCAGCTTCATGGCATCAAGGCGATCCGCCTGGCTGGTGTCATGTACGTGCAGCGTCACATTGGGCAGTTCTGCACAAAGTTGTCGCACGCGGCCCACAAACGGGTCGGTCGCAACACTGCGCACGCAATAGTGCATGGTCACAGGCACTGAGGTGGGCGCATGTTGCATGCTTTCCAGCCATGCTAAGAAAGGGGTCACTCCAATCCCGCCTGCAACCCATATTTGTTCAACATTCTTGCGACCACCGCACCAGGTCAGTCGTCCATAGGGCCCTTCCACGGTGACGTTCTGACCCACGCATAATTGGTGTGTGAGTCGGCGGGTATAGTCCCCCAGTGCCTTGATCTGGAAAGTGATCTGGCGTGTACCGGGCTTCGGTGCACTGGCGATCGTGAAGGGGTGCGCACCTTCCAAGCAGTCGAATGTCACGAAAGCGAATTGGCCTGCCTGATGCCCCGGCCAGGCTGGGCCTGGATCGCACACTACTTCTAGCACATCGCCACGCCGGGTGATAGCCTCAATGCGGCCTTCATGCCGACGACGTCGTCCGATGCGTTGCGTCAATGAAATGACGGCAGCTATGGACCCGGCCGTCAGCAACACGGATTGCAACAGCCCGGTAGGGCCTGACCAATAGGCAAGCGGCATGAGCGCGACGACGTGGAAAACGAGTAACAGGTAGAGGACGGGCATCGCCTTGTGAAGCAGGCGCCATGGGCGGTACGGAAAGCGTTTCCATAGCGCCAGTACAAGCAGGCCAAGGAGGATGTAAATGACGAACTCTCCCACATCCTTGGCTTCGGAGCGCAGCGGTTGCATAAGGAATAACACTGCTTCCTTGACAGGGCGACCGGACTTGCCGAACATGTCTTTCAGCGGGTCGCTGGCCATGTCCATCAGCCAATGAGCTGTACTGAACGCGATCGCGAGAATGCCGCCCCATTTGTGCAGATGGTAGATTTTGTCCATACCGCCCAGCGGGCCTTCAAGCCAGGCGGGCCGAATAGCCAGCACCATTACTATGGACATAAATCCGATCGCCAAAAGGCCGCTCAGGTAAAGGCCGTGCTGACGCAACAGCCAGGGCAGATCGCCAACCATGGGGTGCACAAACAGCGCGTCCCATGCCCAGGCGGCAGTAAGCAGGCCGAGAAAACCGGCAAGCACGATTCGGGTCTTCATTTTGTTGCTCCTGCAGCCTCGTACAAGGCAGTGCGTGCGGGAGCGGTTATGTGCCGACAGCACCGGACGCCGCCCCTTGTTTATTGATAACGTGTGATTCGCCTTGAGCCGTCACACAGCTCTTCATTAACGGTCGTCACGCCTGTCACGATCACGCTTTCCGTCCCGGTTCCGCAGTTTCTTGTCGACGATCCGGCCTTCGATCGGTTCAACATACAACTTGACAGACTGGCCGTCCGGATCGCGGGCCTTGGCCTCATAACCGTCGCGTTCGCGTTCGATTTCGTGAATGTCTGTGTAGCCCGCAGCTTCGAGCTTGTCGTAGATCTGGCCGAGATTCAGCCAGTTATCCGTCGCCGCTTCTCGGGCGTTCTGGTCATTCTGAACCAGCTGGGTAGAATGGCTTTGAGAAAGCCGCGTCCCGTCTTCGGGTGAACGTACCTGCGCATAGGCCAGGCCCGTAAGGGCGGTGGCGCCGCTCAGCGCAATGACGACGGCGGTTTTTTTGTGGTGATTCAACATGGTGTGCTCCTTAAGGTTGGAGAGGTGGCCGTGCCTTCGGGGTTGAGGCCGTACCGTTGATGCATGCTGTCATTCTGCAATTCCACGCATGAATGCTCGATGAAGCCGTTGTTCATGTGGCGTTCATGTTGCAGACGTTATAAAAAGCGTTAATGAACGCGCCGCTCCAGGCCACGATTCAGGAACATCATGATGAACCACGCCACGTCTTTTTCTCCGGCGGTTTCCGGTACCGCTTGTCGCTCCGAAGCTGCTTCACGCCAATGCCGTTGCAGTGTGCGACATTCCTTGTTCGTGGCCATCTTGGCGGCGCTTCTGGCGCTCCCTCCTGTGGTCGGCTACGCGCGGGACCATAAAGATCACGAACGCGCGCGCAAGGCGCTGATGTCGGGCGATGTGCTTTCGTTGCGACAGGTACTTGACCTTGTCAATCGCGATTACCCGGGCGAACCCGTCGAGATAGAGTTCGAAGATGACGATGGTGTCTATGTTTACGAGATCAAGCTCCTGCAGCCCGCTGGCTCCGTTCTTAAGATGAAGGTGAATGCCACCACCGGAAAGATCATCAAGGTAAAGGGCCGTGACATTGAACGAAGGAACGACGACTGATGCGTATTTTGGTGGTGGAGGACAACCCCGCTCTCGCTGCCCAGCTGGGCCACGCGCTGGTGGACGCCGGTTACGTCGTGGATTACGCGGAGGACGGTGCCGATGCGCATTACATGGGTGATGTGGAAACCTACGACGCGGTGGTGCTCGACCTTGGCCTTCCCGTCATGGATGGCCTGACTGTGCTGCGCAAATGGCGCGATGCGAGCCATGACATGCCCGTGTTGATCCTTACCGCGCGCGATAACTGGCACGAGAAGGTCAGCGGAATGGATGCAGGTGCCGATGACTACCTCACCAAGCCCTTCCACATGGAAGAGCTTCTGGCGCGGCTGCGTGCACTGATCCGGCGTAGCGGGCGGCATACCAGTGCGCAATGGACAAGTGGTCATATCGTGCTGGATACCCGCCAGGCACGCGTCACGGTCGATGGTGAAGCGCTCAGCCTTACCAGCCATGAGTACCGGGTACTGGCCGTACTGATGCAGCGGGCAGGAGAAATCGTGTCGCGCAGCGAACTTGTCGGTCACATCTATGCCCAGGACTACGAACGGGATTCGAACACCATCGACGTTTTCATCGGGCGCTTGCGCAAGAAACTGCCCCAGGGTTCTATCGAGACCGTACGCGGCCTGGGTTATCGCATGAACGCGAAAGTTCCAGGATCCGGCCACGCCGGCGAGTCGACTGCAGTACGGGAATCGGGCGAGGTGCTGGGGCCTAGCGGAGTCAAAAGGTGAAGCCGCTACGCAGCGCCCTGCCTCATTCTTTGCGGGGACGTTTGCTTGTGGGTACCTTGACGTGGATTCTGGTGTCTATGCTGATGGCTGGCTGGGCGCTTTCCGACCTTTTTCGCCAGCATATAGCGCGTCAGTTGACGTTGGAACTGACCGTCCACATGAACCAGCTCGTCGCGGCTCTGACGGTCGACGAACAGGGCACGCCTTCGCTGGCGTTCGATCTTTCTGACCCGCGCCTTGAACAGCCCTATTCGGGCCTATACTGGCAGATCGACCGGCTCTCAAACGATGGGTCTTCGGAATCCGTTTTTCATTCCCGGTCCCTCTGGGATCAGACGCTGAAACTGCCTGCCGATGCTTTTGAAGCCGCCTATGGAAACATAGTCTCACTTGCAGGGCCGGAAGGCAGCACCATGCTGGCGCTGCAGCGTGTCGTCACTCCGCCCGAAGGGGCTGCGACCTATCGGCTTGTTGTTGCAGTCGACAACAGCAGCGTAGAGCGCCCGCTGGGTGAGTTCCGCGTACTGATGGCCATTTTTCTGGGTCTTCTTGCCCTGGGCCTCACCGTGGCGGCGGTGGTTCAGGTAGTGGTCGGCCTGAGGCCACTGGCTTTGTTGCGAGAACGGCTCGCCGACGTGCGCACGGGACGTGCCGCCCGCATCGAAGGACGTTTCCCGAGCGAAATCCAGCCTCTGGTGCAGGAGTTTAACGCCGTGCTGCATAGCAATGAAGAGATCGTCGAACGCGCACGGACGCAAGCGGGCAATCTGGCACATGCGCTCAAGACGCCATTGTCTGTCCTGGCCAATGGTGCCGTGCAGGAAGATACGCCTTTTGGCTGGTTGGTCACTGAGCAAGTGGAACTGGCCGGCAGGCAAGTCGAACATCACCTTGCTAGAGCACGCGCTGCGGCGGCAGTTCGGGCTCCGGGAAAGCGCACTGAAGTAGCGTCCGTCGTCCAGGGCCTTGCACGCATGCTGACACGTCTCTACGCTGAAAAAGGCGTGCAGCTGGATACCAAGGCCGTTGTAAGTGACGTCTTTTTCAGGGGTGAACAGCAGGATCTCCAAGAAATGCTGGGTAACCTCATGGAGAACGCGTGCAAATGGGCGGATCGGAATGTGTTGATTACAATTGGTACCGATGCACGGGATGGATTGTCTGGATCGGACAGCCTTGTTCAAGCAGGTGCCAGCGCTACGCTTGCACGTCGCGACGTCGCTATGTCACTCGATACCCAAGGCGTGATTCTCTTTCGCATTGACGACGACGGCCCGGGATTATCAACAGAACAGCGCGATGCCATCTTCCAGCGCGGTGTGCGCATGGATGAGCGTAAACACGGGTCTGGTCTTGGGCTCGCCATCGTTCGCGATCTTGCCACCGCTTACGGCGGTTCCGTCTGCGCCGATGCGTCGCCTCTGGGTGGCCTGGGCATTGAACTGCGTCTACCGGGCGAAATAGAAGCGAACTGATTTTGTTGAGTTAACAGCTACTGACGCCTTGCGCGTGCTTAATACTTGTGCGATACCGCTGCCCTCGGCCGCAATCGTGCGGGAAAAGTCGACGGGTATGGAAAGGGCTGCAATGACTTCGCCCTGATCGATCAAGGTATGCAATTGTTGCAGGTTGTCGATACGGTGCAAGCGGGTGATGAAGTTGGCATTGTCCAGACGCTGGATCAGTTCGTGAGACCATCTTCCGGAATCCTGGTTGTAGACTGCAACGTCGATGTTGCGGACTTCCAGCATGGCGGCAAAGGCGAACACCAGCAGTTGCAAGATGGACGGCACGAACACCACCATGCGGCTGCGTGGATCACGCAGTACGCTAAGCACCTCTTTGATGATCCGCGCACTGAGCACCGGGTTAACGAGGGCGTCGCGCATTTCACTTGCTGGCGACCCCCAAAGCTGGAATCAGGCCGCTTTTTGCCTGCAGCTTATGCTGATGACGATGATAGAAACCGAAATCGCAAGCGCTATGGAAAGCGCCCATGTTGGAGAAAAATACGTGTGATAGACGTCCCAGCCCAACGCTCTCAACCCCTCAGAAAAGCGCGAGGGTGAACCAAGTAAATAACCGCCAAGGGTGCCAGTGGTGGCAAGCAGCACACCCCCTAGCAAGGACATCACAACGAATGGCCAACGTCCTCCTTGTTCCCACAGCCCAGCACCGCCTCGTAAGCGCAACAGTGTGACGACTATCCAGGCGGCAAGCATCCAAGCCGCCATGAGCAACTTATTGCGGCCCATGGGAGAGCTGATGACCGCCTCGCTGGGCCAAATAAGTAAACCCGTGACAAAAGCAGTCAGAGCACCCGCTACACCCAGAACCAGTAGCAGAGGTAAAGTGGATTCAATGCGGCGGATAGCAGGTGTATCTGAAAATGCCCGAAGCAGAATGATCAACAGCGCTAAGGAAAGGAGCGCAATCGGAAAGTGCGCCATCATGTGGTGAATAGGTTCCATGACGATTTACCCTCGTTGATTGCGAATACTGCGCAGTAATGTAAAGCCGATCGTGACGAAAAGCAGTAGTCCGACGATGAGTGTCCATCGCCACTGCTTGATGATCGCATCGGCGTATTCGATTTCCACGCCATACTGTGCAAGCTGTTCTGGTGTGTGGTAGGTGTGAGCTGGCACACCGCTGGCAATACGAGCAGAGCCTGCATGCGCGTGGCTCGTTAACAGGGGCCAACTGACCTGCCCCGGATAAAACAAGGTGATCTCGTACCAGAGTTGCGTGTCCCATGGCGGCCTATCGCCCGTGAAATGTGCGACCGGCAGTTCGGCGTCGCGTCCCAGGCCCAGAGAAACGGGTAGCGACACGTAATGCCATCGTCCACCGGTGGCATTACGATGAACGGCAAAGCCGACCGAATAGCTACCCCCATCACGGAAGATCTTGTCGTCCAGAGGGTTGCCGGTATCCATGGCTCGCGACATAGTTACCGTCCAATAGCCATTTTCCCAACGTCCTTGCGCCCGGATATCGGCGCGTGAGCCTTCGGGTTCGCGCAGCACACGTCTGGGCAGAGTGTCTCCGTCCCTCCAGGCATGATCCGCATCGAATTCTGTCATGGCATTGGCGTGCAGATAATGCGCCGAGTCTTGGTCAACAGTACCGTTTAATATGGCATCCCATTCAAGCGCGACGTAACCTGTCTTAACCGGGTCGAACATGAATTTCGGACGGTTATTCTCACCATCCCAGTTGGTGGACCAAGCGCTGCGACCGTTGTCACCGTCACGGCTCTCACCAACCAACTGATCGTCCGCAAAGCCAATTGGACCCCCGCGATTACCGCGCCAGTGCCACAAATCAAGAAAATATCCAGCCTGTCGCAACTGGGCAAGCCTATCTTCGGGCTGAACGGCACCCCAGTCGGCGCTATCTGTGCGCGTTGCTGGCAGATATTTTGTTGCGGCATCTTGTCCACGCACGTTACCGAAATACGGGTGTGCTTCGGCTTCTTCTCCTGTGACGCCATTCGTGAACCCGTCGAGGCGATTTCCGATCGTGACAAACCCGCCATAGCGGCTAAACTCAGGAACGCCGCCATCGTCTACCATCATTGCGACGCGATCCTCATGTAGTCCTTCGGGCTGGCTGCCGGGCACGGCTTTGCCGTACGTTATCCACTTGCCGCCTTCGAAACGTAGCACGTCATGAATCAGATGCGGACGATCTGCTGGCCATCGGTATTGGAAGTGAATATCAGAGCCATTGTGCGCAACTCGGACTTGAAAGGGAATTGTCAGTGTCTCGGGAACGGCTATATTGCGTTCTGGATTAGGCACCAAGAGTCCTTGTCGATTACTGACCCAAAGCAGGCCAAAAGCTAAAAGAAACAATACCAACGCTACGGTACGCAGTAGATCGCTACGTTGCATCTCTGCCTCCTGTTGCCAATGAGTTATTCAAATATTTCTAAATGTTTCTAAACATTTCATTCAAAGTATAATTGATATAACAGCTTGAGGTGCCTCCGCTATTGCAGTTTCATTGATAAAAAACAAACAGTTTTGATTTGGCGTAGCGAGAAGCATCAGTGTTACTAGGATTCGTATTAGAGGGAGATTTCACCGTTTTTCTTTTGGTCTTTTCCATATGGCTGATGCCACGACGATAAATCGCAAATACTTTGGGTGCGTCATGGCGGATGCGTGCGACATTGCCAGCCATCAACGATTGCATCACCAGTCCCTGGATGGTGCCAATGAACAGCAGGGCGGCTGCTTTGACGTCTAGGGATGCTCTGAATAATTCGAACGGTAAGTCTGCGCCCCGGGTCGGGATGGGAAGCAAGGCGCAAAGCGCAGCGATAGCCGTAGCTATCGCGAGCATTTGCAACGCGGCAGACCGCCCGATTCCGGGGATGCAGGCGGCGTGGTGAATTGTTCAGAGCATCCCTAGGTCAGGCTCCAATTCACCTTGTGCCTTGCCGGTTTCGAGCAAATGGCACAGGCGCTCTCCATAG
>JBAYOJ010000109.1:0-8139 GCA_041678385.1 Burkholderiaceae bacterium
CAAATTAAGGAGACTGAAAGTGCAAGCCATAAAGATGTTGTCCATCGCTGTCCTGGCTGGTTTGGGCTGCGTTTCACCAGCCATCCAGGCGGCTGATTCCTACCCGAGCTCAGCAATCACGATCGTGGTTCCGTTCCCACCGGGCGGTTCTGTCGATCAGATTGCACGGCTGCTCGGTACAAAAATGGCCGACAAGTTCGGCCAGCCTGTTGTTGTGGAAAATCGCCCGGGCGGCGGGACCATCATCGGCACCAACGCAGTCGTGCGTGCCAAACCCGATGGGCTGACCTTGCTGGTTGCTGTCAGCAGTTCCACCACCAACCCGGGTCTGGTCAAAGAGATCCCTTACGATTTCCAGAAAGACCTGACTCCAATCACCATGCTGGCGAAGGTGCCTGTGGTCGCCTATTCCAATATCGACTTCCCGCCCAAGAACATTACCGAAATGCTGGATTATGCCAAGACGCATCCCGTCAACATGGGATCCCCCGGCTACAGCACCGTCGTCGGTCTGTCGGGTGAGATGTTCAGGAACATCACCAAAACGGAAGCGATCATTGTTCCTTATAGCGGTGGCTCACCCGCCATGGCCGACACGCTGGCCGGACATACTCAAATGCTGTGGGGCACCACGGTTCAAGGCTACGAGCATTACAAAGGGAAGAGGCTGGGCGCCATCGGCATCACCAGTGCAGAGCGGCACCCGCTGTATCCCGATGTCCCCACCTTCAAGGAACAAGGCTTCGATCTGGTAACGAATGAATGGTATGGGCTGCTTGCGCCGGCCGGGACTTCGCCCGCCGTCGTGTCGAAACTGAATACGACACTCAGGGAAATCATGAGTGAAGAAGGGTTCGGCAAAGGCGGTTATGAAGCCTTCATCTTCGGCACATCAACCCCGGAAGAGTTTGCTTCCTTCATTGCCCAAGAGACCGAAACCTGGACATCCTTGATTCAGCGCCTGGGCATCAAGGTGGAACAGTCCTCCTGAAGGCGTCAAACGACCCCGGACGAGGTTAAGGACGCTCCGAACGGTTCACCTGGCGTCCCTAAGCAGGCTATGCTCTAGGGCACCCTTAACCTCAGAGGTTTGATATGTCCGATGATTCAGAAGTCTTCCAGGCGCTTCGCAGCGTGTCGACCGCAACCATTACGACAATTCTGCTCAAGAAAGGGTTGCGCAATGTATGGATGCGTGGCGTGGCGCCGCTTAAGCCGGGGCAGCCGCGTCAGGTAGGCCGGGCATTCACTTTGCGCTTCATCCCCGCACGCGAAGACTTGGCGACGCCGGCCGCGTGGTCGTCACCGGTATCCACGCGCGCCGCGGTGGAAGCCATGCCGCCGGGATGCATTGTCGTTGTCGACGCCATGGGCAATACCGACGCCGGCATCTTTGGCGATATCCTGTGTGAACGGATCGCCCGGCGCGGCGTCCTCGCGCTGGTTACCGATGGTGCGATTCGTGATCTGGATGGCGTCAATGCTTCGTCATTGCCTGTGTGGGCACGGGGCGTCGCGGCACCCCCTTCCATTGCAGGTCTGACTTTTGTCGGTTGGGACACGCCGGTGGCTTGCGGGGGCGTGGCCATATTTCCCAATGATCTTATTGTTGCCGACAACGATGGGGCAGTCGTCATTCCCGATGCCTTGATTCCTGATGTGCTTGCAGAAGCCCAGGATCAGGAAGATCTTGAAGCCTGGATCGTGGGTGAGGTTGAAAAGGGGGTCGCGCTTCCCGGTTTATATCCGCCTAGCGCGGAAACGCTCGCTCGATATAAAAAAGATAAAGAAAGCCGGGCCTTGTAAATGAGAATTCCATTAACCACAAGATATAAATGGTTAATAGAATTCAGGCGTTCTTGTATAGAAAAAACGGGCTCTGATCAGTGGTTTCATGCATGGCCTGCATTCTTTTTAATATGACAAGTAATATATAGCCCAGGTTTGGTGGCCTGCCTTCAAAAGGCGGCCGTTTTGAGGCAAAAAAGGCTGATTTCCATGTAAGCTACTTCTCAAAAATACCCGGAGAAGTTTGCAATGGTGTCACGGCAACACCATATTGGAAAACGCTTGAACTGGATAATCGCTGCAGCATGTGCTGCAGCGATTATCGGCATCTGGTTGATCACCTTACAGCGCATCAGCTCCGAGCGCAGCCAGGCCCTGGATGCTGTGATGAATTCCAATTCGAATCTGGCCATCGCTTTTGAACAGCAGGTGATTCGCACGCTCCGGGCTGCCGAGCAAGTGGCCACTTTTGTACGCCATCAGTATGTGCGACAAGGCGCGGATATCAACCTTCGGGAATGGGTGGAATGCGGCATCATCCGGGAAACCATGTTCACAGTGATCAGTGTGGTGAATGAGTCGGGAAATATTGTGTCCAGCAGCCTTGCTGACAAATCTGTGAATTATGCTGACCGTGAATTTTTCCTGGCGCAGCGTGATGCCGTTCACGATGATCTATTTATCAGCGTCCCTCTCGTCGGCCGTGTTTCAGGTGAAACCAGGATCCCCATGTCCTTGCGGATATCACATAGCGATGGCAGCTTTGCCGGCGTGGTGGTGATGGCGGTGGACCCGGGTAGCTTTACTGATTTCTATCGGTATGCCGACCTGGGTGGCAGGGGCTTATTGGAGCTTGCGGGCCTGGATGGGGTGGTCAGGGGCCGCAGGATTGGCCAGGTTAACGATTTTGGCCAGGATGCCACTCGCCTGGCCTGGTTTCAAAAGCAGACCCAAGCCGTCCACGGCAGCTTTGTTGACGCGGGCAGCGCGCCGGATGGTGTGGCTCGCATCGTCAGCTACCGCAGCCTGACAGACTACCCGCTGATGGTGACGGTGGGGACCGCCTACGCTGATGATCTGGCCCCGGCCTTGCAGCGGCGCAGATATTATCTGGCGGCAGCCGGCTTGGCGTCGGGCATACTGCCGGTGTTTGCCGGGCTGCTTATCTTGTTGATGCGCCGACAGCGCACCGCTGCCGAAGCGCTGCAATCGAGCGAGGCCCTGTATCGGGCCACATTTCACCAGGCAGCGACAGGCATACTTCATATTGCGCCGGATGGGCGCATACTCGGCATGAACGAGAAATTCTGCCATATGCTGGGCTACAGTGCGGACGAATTACGCGCGCGGACCATATTTGAATTGAGCACGCCCGACGCCCGCGAAACCCTGCGGCAATTCCTGCAACACTGCCTGTCAACATCCCCTTCGGCGTTTTCGGCAGAGATCGAGAAACCCTATCAGCGCAAGGATGGATCCATCCTGTGGGTATGTGAGGCGCTTGGCGTCGTCAGGGACAAGCAAGGCCAACCCGACTTTCTTGTGGCAGTAACGCAGGACATTACCGCCCGTAAAGAGCTCGAAGAACGCTTGTCGCACGATGCCTCTCATGATGCACTGACCGGCTTGCCCAATCGGAAGCTGTTTCAGGAGCGGCTCTTACAGGTCATGGAATCATCGCGCCGGCATGGGAGGCTGGCGGCCGTGCTCTATCTGGATCTTGATGAGTTCAAGGAAGTCAATGATCGTTATGGGCATACGATTGGCGACGCCCTGCTGCAGCAGGTGGCACAGCGCCTGCGAAGCTGCATGCGGGTAGAAGATACCGTTGCCCGGTTCGGCGGCGACGAATTCGGCATTGTGCTGGATACCATCACCGGCCCCGGCGATTGCGAGATAGTCGCAGCGAAGCTGATTTCAGTGCTATCTCAGCCTTACGAAATAGATGACATCACCATCATGATCTCCGCCAGTGTAGGTGCCGCCGTTTTCCCCTCTGACGGTCACGATGCCCTCAGCCTGGTAGCCCATGCCGATGCTGCCATGTACGAAGTAAAAAGACGGGGCAAGGGCCTGACATCCGCAAGGTTATGATGCAAAGTGTGCGTTCCTCGCATGGCAGGGCGGGCCCAGGCCCGACGCCAGGGCGAGGCCTCTCCATCCCATTTAGCAAAGGAATTCTGTAATGACTTCGTTGTATCTGGTTCTGGATATGCAAAACGATCTCGTGCACGCCGATGGCCCCAACGGTAAATCCGAGTTGGGCGAACAAGTGGCAGCGCGAAACATCATTCCCAAGACCCGGGCCGCCATTGAAAAGGCCCGGCAGGCGGGTGTGCGGGTGGGCTTCGTCACCGTGGGGTTCTCACCGGATTACCGTGAATGCCCCCGCGAGTCTCCTGTCTTCAAAGGCGCGCCGGACGCAGGCATATTCAAGCTCGACACATGGGGAACCGAGGTCCATCCCGACCTTCAACAACAGGATGGCGACTTACGGGTGATCAAGCATAGGGTCAGCCCTTTCTATGCCACTTCCTTGATGGCGCAGTTGCGGGCCTTGAATATCAAGCGTATTTACTGTTCCGGTGTGTCCACACAGGCGGTCGTGCAGGCCCTGGTGCGCGAAGCGCATGATCGCGATTATGAAGTCGTCCTGCTTGCAGACTGTTGTGCAGCTCATAGCGCCGAAGAGCACGAGAACTCTGTGAAAAGCCTGGGGTTTTTCTGCTCCGTGACGACCTCGGACGAAGTCGTTTTCTCCTGATCAGAGCCCTTAATAATAATTAAGTTAATGTCAATAGTCGCGGTGAACAGCATGCAGTATGCTGATCTACACCCCATCCCTGGGCTTATCAGAACGGGCCGACCTGTGTCCGGCTGAGGCGATCAATTCATATCCTTGCAAAGCGCATTCATCATGCAGGTTTGCCCGGGGTTGCTGTTTTACATTCACTTAAAGGAGAGGATGCCGGCGTTGTTGGGCGGCATCCATGCGAGACAATCATGAATCGAAAAAAGAACGCAGTCCGGAAGCTGATTCGCGGTACCATCGCCGGAGCGATTACGGCATTCATGTGGACCGCCCATGCCGCGGACTTCCCATCCCGGCCCATCACCCTTGTCGTTCCTTACCCGGCAGGCAGTGCGACAGATAATGTGGGCAGGCCTCTTGCGCAGGCCTTGCAGAAGAATCTCGGCGAGAATGTCGTGGTCCTGAATCGCGCTGGTGCACAGGGGACTATAGGCGCCAATCATGCTGCGCGCAGTGATCCCGATGGCTACACCTTGTTGCTGGCATCAACGACCATGTTCGCGGGCGACAGCATTTTCAAAAGCCTGCCCTACGACCCGATCAAGAGCTTTGACCCCATCGCAGGGATTGGTTCGACTTCCATGATGTTCATGGTGCCGACCGATTCGCCCTATAAATCCATCGAAGATCTGATTGCGGCCGTCAAATCGACCGGGGATTCCGTCAATATCGGTTTTGGTGCCGCAAGCGCGCAGGTGGTGATCGCCATGTTCACGGACGCAACCGAAGGCAAGGTCACGCCCGTCAGTTATGGGGGCACGCCACAGGCGCTGAATGACCTGATAGGCGGCCAGATCCCTGTGGCGGTGGTAGATATCGGCAACGGCGTGGCTCAGATGAATAGCGGGCGTTTGCGCGCGCTGGCAATTTCGGCACGCAGCAGAAGTGATGCGGCGCCCGACGTACCCACGCTGTCCGAATCGTTGCCGGGTGCGGCCCTGGAAACCATTATTGCGGTGATAGGCCCTGCAGGCATCCCGCAGCCTGTGGTGGAACGGCTTAACCGTGCTTTTCTTGAAGTGATGGACACACCCGAGATCAAACAGAGTTTCAAGGCCACCACCACAGAAGTCCAGCCGCTATCCACGGCCGAATTGGTCAAATTGCTGGAAACCGACCTGCCTCGTTGGCATGCGCTCATCAAGGCCGCCGGTATTGTTCCACAATAAAGACTGGCAGCATGAAGGTTCTGGCCGTAATGGCCAGAACCTTCAAAGTCAGACCGGATCCCAGTCAAAAACGTCTTGCGACCGATCCAATTTATAGAAGGAAGGCCGTAACGCGGGGATGACACGTTCGGCAACGGTCTGGGGCGTCCAGCCTTCAGCGGTGTGCATGCCCCGCACCGGGCGCATCTGGCTCATGAGGAAAATCTCATTGGCCCGCACGGAAAAGATCTGACCGCTCACGTCACTGGCCTGATCGCTTGCCAAATACACCGCCAATGGGGCGATTTTGTTGGTTTCCATTTTCTGCAGGCGTTCGACGCGGGCCTTCTGTTCGGGCGTTTCTGTCGGCATGGCGCCTATCATGCGGCTCCAGGCGAAGGGGGAAATGCAATTGGAACGCACCTTGAACTTTGCCATATCCATAGCAATGGATTTGGAAAGCGCTGCGATCCCCAGCTTGGCGGCTGAATAATTGGCCTGCCCCAGATTGCCGATCAGGCCGGACGTAGACACCATGTGGATATAGGACCCGGACTCCTGTTCTTTGAAGTAAGGCGCAGCCGCGCGCGAAACATAAAAACTGCCATTCAGGTGCACGTCGATGACGGCACGCCATTCCTCCACACTCATGTTGTGGAAAAAGCGGTCGCGCAGAATGCCTGCATTGTTGATGATGCAGTCGAGACGGCCGAAGGTTTCGACGGCCTGTGCAACCATGTGATTGGCGGCTTCCCAGTCGGCCACGCTGTCGCCATTGGCGATAGCCACGCCGCCGGCGGCCTTGATCTCGTCCACGACGCTCTGGGCGCGGGATATATCCTGCCCTTCGCCGTTTACCGTGGCGCCCAGATCGTTCACCACCACCCGTGCGCCCTCGCGAGCCAGGGCGATGGCGAAGTCGCGGCCGATGCCGCCGCCTGCGCCCGTGACAAGCACGACCTTGTCTTTGACGAAATCCCCGGTGCTCATTGTTGACCCTCCTTGTCTTCCGGACGCATATGCGCCGTTGCGTCGTCTTCGATGCGATGCCAGATTTCCGCAGCCATGGGGCGGCGCGATTCTTCGAGAATGTGTCCCACGAGGCCGACCGCGCGAGCCATGACCCCCAGGCCCCGGCAAATCTTCCAGTCAAACCCCATTTCGCAGCACAGGGCGCCAATGGCGCCCGTCGCGTTCATGGGCAGGACTTTTCCGCTTGCCTGGCCGGCTTCCGTGGCGATGGCTTCCATCAGCTGAACATAGGGGCCGTGAAAGCCGTTTTCCTGTGCCAGTTCCTTCAGGCGGGGTGTGCGCGGGTCTATCGGTTTGTGAAAGGGGTGCCCGATGCCCGGGATGATCCGGCCCTGTTCGCGGAAGGATGCGACGACGGGGCGGGCCAGTGCAGCAAAGTCGGCGCCCGCGTCAGGTTCGGGCATGGTGTCCTTCAGCATCTTGGCCGCACCTTCAATACTGCCCACAAAGACGGTGCCCAAACCGTTCAGACCGGCGGCCACCGCCCCTTGCAAGGATTCGGGGGCGCCCAGGTAGGTCAGGCGAGCCACCAGCGCGCTGGGGGTGATGCCGTGTTCCACCAGCGTCACCACCATGGCATTGAACATGCGGGATTCGGTAGGTGATGGAAAGCGGCCGGTGAGTTCCAGGAACCCCATGTCACCCAGATTTAGGTGCCCCAGGATCTCGTTGGTGAAATCCTTCCCGAACAAGGTAATGCTGGAAGCATCGCTCCAGCCAATATCGGTACGTAACTCTTTCTGCTTGCGTGTCAATTCAGCCTCCTTTTTTCGTGGCATCCTAGCAAGGTGTGCCGGTCACAACAATTAAAATAATCTGACGAATAATTCAGTCGGATGCGTTCGGTGTTGCTTCCAGCGATGCCAGCGGCTTGCACATTTCGATGAAGCGCATTGCCGCGGGCGATAACGAATGGCCGCGGATCGTCGTGATCCCGATCGTGCGTTTCAAAGAAGGGCGCACGATTTGCAGGGCCTTGAAGGTTGATGCGTTTTTTGGAACAGCCATGGCGGGCAGAATACCCACACCCAGACCCGCTTCAATCATCGCAATAACGGTGTTCACGTGGGTAAACTCATAGCTCATATCAAGGGAAATCTTGTCTTTTTGCGCAGCTTCCAGCAAATAGGTTCGCACATGCGAGGCGTTGAATGCCATCAAGCGTATTTTTGACAATTCCCGAAAGGAAATCGATTCTTTTTCCGCCAGTTTATGGTCGGCTGGAAACACGGCAACATAGGCGTCATCACAGAGCGGCTGGCATTCGAACTCAGTGCCTTCGTCGGGTTGCAGGCCCACGCCAAAATCCACTTCACGTTTACGGATGGCAGTGAGCAGATCCGGCTGCGAGGTTTCCCG
>JBAYOJ010000110.1:0-8139 GCA_041678385.1 Burkholderiaceae bacterium
ACTGCGGGCTGACGCTCATGCTGCCGCATGGCTACGAGGGGCAGGGCCCGGAACACTCTTCCGCCCGTATCGAGCGTTTCCTGCAACTTTGTGCCGACAACAATATACAGGTCGTTCAGCCGACCAATGGCGCGCAGATCTTCCATTTGCTGCGTCGCCAGATGATCCGCCAGTTCCGCAAGCCGCTGGTGATCCTCACGCCAAAATCGCTGCTGCGCAACAAGGATGCCACCTCACCCCTTGAAGACCTGGCCACGGGCCAATTCTTGCCGGTCATCGGCGAAGCCGACGCTGCCATTGACCCATCGGCAGTGAACCGCGTACTCGTTTGCTCGGGCAAGGTCTACTATGATCTGGTCAATGCACGTAAGGAAGCTGGCCGCAATGACATTGCCATCCTGCGTGTAGAGCAGCTTTATCCCTTTGCACACAAGGCTTTCCAGGCGGAATTCAGCAAGTACCCGAATGCCAAGGAAGTCGTGTGGACCCAGGATGAACCGCAGAATCAGGGCCCCTGGTTCTACGTTCAGCACCATCTGTATGAGAACATGGCAGACGGCCAGAAGCTCGGTTATGCGGGTCGTGCCGCCTCCGCCTCGCCGGCGGTAGGCTATCTGGCCAAGCACAACGAGCAGCAGCGGGCCTTGCTTGAGGCGGCGCTGGCGCCCAAGTTCAAGGGCTTCATGCTGACCAAATAACGACCCATCTTCCAAAAACTCAGAAAACGGATACTCAACCATGGCAATTACTGATGTTCTCGTACCCCAGCTTTCGGAATCAATTTCGGAAGCCACGCTGCTGGACTGGAAGAAGCAACCCGGCGAAGCAGTGGAAGCCGACGAAATTCTTATCGAAGTGGAAACCGACAAGGTGGTCCTGGAAGTACCGGCACCTGCATCCGGTGTCCTGAAAGAGATCGTCAAGGGTGATGGTTCCATCGTGACGTCCGGCGAAGTGCTGGCGCGTATCGATACCGAAGCCAAACCCACTGCCGCGCCGGCTGCTGCGCCTGCCGAGGCCGCCGAGGCCGCAGCACCCGCCGCGCCTGCTGCAGCTGCAGCATCGGCCATCACTTCGCCGGCCGCCGGCAAGATACTGGCCGAAAAAGGCGTTGACCCGGCCAATGTTGAAGGCACGGGTCGCGGGGGCCGCGTTACCAAGGGCGACGCCCTGAGCGCCGGTACGGCTGCTGCGCCTGCTCAGAAAGCCGCAGCTCCGGTGGCTCCGCCCACGCTGTCTCTGGACGGCCGCCCCGAACAGCGCGTGCCTATGAGCCGCCTGCGCGCCCGCGTGGCCGAGCGTCTGCTGCAGTCGCAGCAGGAAAACGCGATTCTTACGACTTTCAACGAAGTCAATATGCAGGCCATTCTCGATCTGCGCAAGAAGTACAAAGACAGCTTCGAGAAAGAACATGGCGTCAAGCTGGGTTTTACCTCTTTCTTCGTGAAGGCGGCGGTTGCGGCGCTCAAGAAGTATCCGGTTGTCAATGCCTCCGTCGATGGCAAAGACATCATCTATCACGGCTACTTCGATATCGGCATTGCAGTCGGCAGCCCGCGCGGCCTGGTTGTGCCCATCCTGCGCAACGCCGATCAGCTGTCCATCGCCGATATCGAAAAAACGATTGCCGATTTCGGCAACCGCGCCCGCGACGGCAAGCTGACCCTCGAAGAACTCACCGGTGGCACCTTCTCCATTTCGAACGGCGGTGTGTTCGGCTCCATGTTGTCCACGCCCATCATCAATCCGCCGCAATCGGCCATTCTGGGAATTCATGCCACCAAGGAACGCCCGGTCGTTGAAGACGGCCAGATTGTGATCCGCCCGATGAATTATCTTGCATTGTCCTATGACCACCGCATCATTGACGGCCGCGAAGCCGTGCTGGCGCTGGTGGCCATGAAGGAAGCACTGGAAGACCCGCAACGCCTGTTGCTGGACGTCTGACCGTGCATGCACCCTGAGAGACCCCGGCCGTGTCCGCCTCTAACCGGATAAGCCAGGGCGCAGCTCGGTCCTGCTGCGTCTGGCGAATCCGGGCAGCATGTACGCTGCAAGGTGGGCAGCCGGGGTTTTTCCTGGGGCAGTGGGGTCCGCCCCCGCAATCTTCCTTCGTATCCTTTTCAAAGACAGAGTAAAACCATGGCTAAACAATTCGACCTTGTCGTCATCGGCGCCGGCCCTGGCGGTTATATCGCCGCCATCCGTGCAGCACAATTGGGCATGACCGTCGCCTGCATCGACGCCTGGGCATCCGCCGACGGCAAACCCGCGCCAGGCGGTACCTGCACCAACGTGGGCTGCATTCCTTCCAAGGCCTTGCTGCAGTCTTCCGAACACTTCGAGCAGGTTAATCATCATTTCTCCGAGCACGGCATCGAAGTGAAGGGTGTCAGCCTGAAGCTGGATACGCTGGTGGGCCGCAAGGATACAGTCGTCAAGCAGAACAACGACGGTATTCTCTATCTGCTCAAGAAGAACAAGGTCAGCTTCTTTCATGGCACAGGCGCTTTCTCGGCACAGGTCGATGGCGGCTGGAGCATCAAGGTTGCCGGCAAGGACGAAGAGGAACTGGTCGCCAAACATGTGATCGTGGCCACCGGTTCGTCGCCTCGCCAGCTTCCAGACCTGGAATTTGATGAAACCACGGTGCTGTCCAACGATGGCGCGCTGCGTATCTCTTCCGTACCCAAGAAGCTGGGGGTAATCGGCGGTGGTGTGATCGGTCTGGAGCTTGGCAGTGTTTGGCGCCGTCTGGGCGCAGAAGTCACTGTGCTGGAAGCCATGCCTGATTTCCTGGCGGTGGCGGATCAGCAGGTGGCCAAGGAAGCGCTGAAGGCGTTCAACAAGCAGGGTCTCAAGATTCATACGGGCGTCAAGATCGAAGAGGTCAAGACCAGTTCCAAGGGCGTGACCATCGAATATGAAGACGCTTCCGGTGAAGACCAGAAACTGTCCGTCGACAAGCTCATCGTGTCGATTGGCAGGGTGCCCAATGTTCAAGGTCTGAACGCGGAAGCCGTCGGTCTCAAGCTTGATGAACGCGGGTTCATTGCGGTGGATGACGATTGCCATACCAATCTTCCTAATGTCTGGGCGGTCGGTGACGTGGTGCGCGGGCCGATGCTGGCTCACAAGGCTGAAGCAGAAGGCGTGGCTGTGGCGGAACGCATCGCTGGTCAGCATGGCCACGTCAATTTCGACACGATTCCTTCAGTCATCTATACCTCGCCTGAGATCGCCTGGGTCGGGCGCAACGAGCAGCAGCTCAAGAAGGATGGTGTCGACTATAAGGCCGGCAGCTTCCCCTTCATGGCCAACGGCCGCGCCCGTGCGCTGGGCGATACCACGGGTTTCGTGAAGATCTTGGCAGATGCCAAGACCGACGAAGTGCTGGGCGTACACATCATTGGGCCCACCGCTTCCGAACTGATAGCCGAAGCGGTCACCATCATGGAATTCCGTGGTGCGGCTGAAGATATCGCCCGTATCTGCCACGCACACCCCACGCTGTCCGAAGCGGTCAAGGAAGCAGCTCTGGCTGTTGACAAGCGTACGCTCAATCTCTGAGCCCCGCCTCTTTTTCCCCCGGTCTTCCGGGGGGAATCTCCCCAAGATTTTTCATGAACGTACGCGAGTTTTACCGGAAAGCGCTCGATGAGCGTGGCTACCGGCCCGACACGGCACAAGAAGCTGCCGTCGAACGCCTGCAGCGTTATTACGACGAATGGGTCAACTTCAAGAAGGCGCGGTCCTCACGGCTCAAAAAGCTGTTCAAACGCCCCCCGGTGCCCAAGGGGGTTTATCTCTGGGGCGGCGTAGGGCGAGGCAAGAGCTTCATCATGGATGCCTTCTATCTGACGGTGCCGGTCAAGCGCAAGACTCGCCTGCATTTTCATGAGTTCATGCGGGGTGTACATGCTGAACTGAAAGAGGTGCGCGGGCAGGAAGACCCCCTGGACGAGGTCGCCAGTCGCATTGCTCGCCGCTACCGCCTGATCTGCTTCGATGAATTCCATGTGTCGGACGTGGCCGACGCCATGATTCTTTACAAGCTGCTGTTCCGCTTGTTCGAGCTGGGCACGTCCTTCGTGATGACATCCAATTATGAGCCCGACACCTTGTATCCGGACGGTTTGCATCGTGACCGCATCCTGCCGGCCATCCGCCTTATCAAGGATAGGATGGATGTACTCAATGTAGATACGGGAACAGATTATCGGCGGCGGACGATGGAACAGGTCCGCATGTATCTTACGCCGCTATCCACAGAAACCACTGCCGAGTTGCGGGGGAATTTCGACCGGCTTGCTGATACTGCACCCATGGAACCCGTGCTGGTCGTCGAAAATCGCGAACTGGAGGCGGTGGCGCTGGCCGGCAGCATTGTATGGTTCGATTTTGCCACTTTGTGTGGCGGTCCACGATCGCAAAATGATTACCTTGAGCTGGCAAACCGTTTCCATACGGTGATACTTTCCGATGTACCGCGCATGACGGCCCGGCAGGCATCAGAAGCCCGTCGCTTCACTTGGCTCATCGACGTTTTTTACGACCATAAGGTGAAGCTCATCATGTCGGCGGAATGCCCTGCGGAAGAGCTTTATACTCAGGGCCCCATGTCCAATGAGTTTCATCGCACGGTGTCGCGCATTGTTGAAATGCAGTCACGCGAATATCTCGAATCCGAGCGTCGGGCAGCAGTCACGCTATAACGTCAGCCCGGCGCTTTCCTTCCTTTACACAGCAGATCAACATGAATACGCGAGTATTGACCGGCATTACGACTACAGGCACGCCTCATCTGGGCAATTACGCAGGTGCCATCCGGCCGTCCATTCAGGCGAGCGCCAGGCCCGATGTCGATGCCTTCTATTTCATGGCCGATTACCATGCGTTGATCAAGTGTGAAGACCCGGCGCGCATTGCACGTTCGCGATTGGAAATTGCAGCAACTTGGCTGGCGGCGGGTCTGGACCCCGAACGGGTCACCTTTTATCGTCAATCCGACATTCCCGAGATCCCGGAACTCTGCTGGATGCTTAGTTGCGTGACGGGCAAGGGTTTGATGAATCGCGCCCACGCGTACAAGGCGTCAGTCGATCAGAATGTCGCCCGCAATGTCGATGAGGACGACGGGGTGACGATGGGGCTGTTTTCCTATCCTGTGCTGATGGCTGCCGATATTCTGATGTTCAATGCCGATAGGGTGCCGGTGGGAAGAGATCAGATTCAGCATTTGGAAATGGCGCGTGATATTGCACAGCGTTTCAATCATCTGTACGGGCAGGGCGAAGATCTGTTCGTTCTTCCGGAAGTGCAGATTGACGAGGAAGTGGCCACTTTGCCTGGGCTGGATGGGCGCAAGATGTCCAAGAGCTACGATAATACAATCCCCTTGTTTGAAGGGGGGGCCGAGGCGATGCGTGCCGCTGTCATGCGGATTGTGACGGATTCACGTGGTCCTGGCGAACCCAAGGATGCTGAAAATTCCCATCTGTACACGATTTATCGTGCTTTTTCGACGCCAGCCGATTCAGCGGGTTTTCGCCAGGCGCTGGAAGAGGGGCTGTCCTGGGGTGAAGCCAAGAAGCGCCTGTGCGATCAAATCGATAGCGAACTTGGTCCTATGCGCGATCGCTATGCTGACTTCATGGCGCGGCCGGATCGTATCGAAGATATCTTGCAGGCGGGGGCTCAGAAGGAACGCAGTCTGTCCGTGCCTTTTATCGAGCGTTTGCGCGATGCCGTAGGTTTGCGTCGTAGTGTGGCGGCAGGCGCCGAGGCTTCTGTTGCAAAACCCAAGGGGAAGCCGGCCCGCTTTGTCAGTTTCCGCGACGAGGGTGGCAAGTTCCGTTTCCGTTTGATTGCGGGGGATGGCTCCGAGTTGTTGTTGTCGGAAGCGTTTGATGATCCGAAGGCGGCAGGGGCGGCGATCAAGGCGCTGCAGCAGCCGCAGGCGTTGCAGGCTTTGGCTAGGGAAGAGGGCGGCCGGGTTTCTGTGGTGCTGGATGGCCGGGTGATTTGTGGGTATGACGCGGGTGCTGCGGGGGCTGTTGAGGAAGCGCTGGCTTCTATGGGTTCTTGAGTTGGTCGCGTCGGGCGTTTGAGTTCTTGAGTCGGCCGGGTCAGACGTTTGCGCTGCTGGGCTAGCTTCCGGGGTCCGGCTGCGCCGGACTTTCCTTGTCGAGGCCTTGATCGGGGCGGGCGCAAAACTCGCACAATCGGACAGCCCCCGGCTGTCCGAAAACGATGTGCTCGGACAGTTGCGCCCTTTGTTTCCCCGATCAATGCCCCGCCTGCGGCCCTACAGAACCGCCCGGTATCGCAAACGCCCGCCACGGCCTTGCGTTGAGGGGATACCCATTCTGATCGAGTTGCTGACTGGGTCTGGGTTCTTGAGTCGGCCGCGTCAGGCGTTTGCGCTGCCGGGCTAGCTTCCGGGGTCCGGCTGCGCCGGACTTTCCTGGTCGAGGCCTTGATCGGGGCGGGCGCAAAACTCGCACAATCGGACAGCCCCCGGCTGTCCGAAAACGATGTGCTCAGACAGTTGCGCCCTTGTTTCCCCGATCAATGCCCCGCCTGCGGCCCTACAGAACCGCCCGGCATCGCAAACGCCCGCCACGGCCTTGCGGTGGGGATAAACCTCGACCTCAGGCGCGCCCTGCTTCGCCCGAGCCCGCAAGAACTCAGAGAATTCTCGTGCCCATTCGCAATTATTGAAATAACCCTGTCCATGCAGATCGGCCACTCGGATAACTGGCTGATCTGATTCGCGTCAATGTCAGTCGGATAGATTTCCTGTTAAGCTGCGAAACTATGTTCAGTATCATTTTGCAACGAATCAGGAAAAAAGCGCGCACCTTGGGTGTGCTTTTTGTACTGATATTTGCAATGATGCTGCGCGGTGTCGTTCCAGCGGGCTATATGCCCGGCCCGCAAGGGGGCAGCCATGGCAATGCCTTGTTCGCTTTTTGTGCACCTGACAACGGTACAGCGATTCCCAATGCGCTGACCGCCTTGTGGGCTGACGTGGATACCGGCACGGATAGCAGCCAGGCCATGATGGAAAGCTGCGCTTTCTGCGTGCTGGGTCAGTTGGTTATGGGCCTTCCCCAAACCGGCGATCTGGCGGTTATGCCGGCGGCGTTCTTTTCCAGGCCACTTGCAGTTCTCAGAAATATTGCTTTGCCGGTACACGGGCCTCGCGGCCCGCCGCTGGGCTCGCGGGCTCCTCCTTTCTTCATTGTGTGACCCAGGGCGGGCATAGGCCTGTACTGAATACCGGGCTTTGCGGGCGAGTCTTCACTGACCGTCGGCGGGCCCAGGTGTCTGTGTCGTCGTTCCCATACTGCCTCGTCTGATCTTGTTGTCAAAGGCAAGGCCAGTGCTCAAGCCTACGGGGGAGCAATACAGGATGACGCAGCAGGCGGCCCCTGTCCCGTCACTTCTACTTTATTCCATCGCCCTGCGCAGACGTATCCCGATGCTTGTACGTTGCGGGAATCACCGCGCGTGGATGCCGCATATTGAGCCAATGAAGAAGACCACCATGAGACCACGTATCACTTTGCCTGCTTCTCTTCCCATTTTCACTGCTTTGCTTGCAGCAGGCAGTATCTTCCCCGCCTGGTCGCAAAGCGTGACCGAGCATGCTGCACATCAGCGCGACCCTTCCAGGAACGGGGTAACTCTGTTGGAACCGGTTGTGGTGACCGGTGTCGCACCTGTTTCTCCGCTGACATTCATCACCGATCCCAAGAAACCGCGCCAGCCGCTGCCGGCCAGCGATGGCACCGACTACCTGAAGACGATTCCGGGTTTCTCCGCCATCCGCAATGGGGGAAGTAATGGGGATCCGGTTCTGCGCGGCATGTTCGGCTCGCGCCTGAATCTGTTGACCAACGGCACGTCCATGCCGGGTGCCTGCCCTAGCCGGATGGATGCACCGAGTTCGTACATTTCACCGGCCAACTTCGATGAGCTGACCATTGTGAAGGGGCCGCAGACCGTGTTGTGGGGGCCGGGGGCGTCGGCCGGTACTATCCGCTTTGACCGTAAGACACCGGAATTCTCTGACTCGGGGATATTGTTCGATGGCAGTTTGACGGGCGGTTCGTGGGGGCGCCATGATCAGAT
>JBAYOJ010000111.1:0-7928 GCA_041678385.1 Burkholderiaceae bacterium
GGAACGGAAAACCCCTTCTTGGGGCGTTCGATCAGCTCGCGCGGCACATGACGGTACAACAACTGGCGCAACAGCCATTTCCCCTCGCCGCCACGCACCAGATAGCGATGCGGCAATTGCCAGGAAAACGCATAAACATGATGATCAAGAAAAGGCACACGGGTTTCCAGGCTGGCTGCCATGGCCGCACGATCGACCTTCACCAGAATATCGTCGGGCAGGTAGGTCTGTACATCCAACAGCATCATTGCCGCCAGAATGTCCTCGTGCGCAAGCTGCCCCTGAGCAGCCCGTCCTTGAAAGCGCTCGTCAAATACCGTGCGAGGGACTTCTGCGCCCATTACCACTTCGGCAGGGTCTTTCCAGTAGCTGACGAACTCTTGGTAGAAGCGCCCCATATGACTCGCGTCCAGCACGTCGGCCAGCTTTTGAAAGCGGTCTCGCCCCATGCCCGGGGGCGCAAAGCCGCCAAGTGCGCGCGCCACCCCGGCCATGGGCCCGCGTAGCGCGCCGGGAACACGCCCTCGCCTGCCCCACCAGGCGGCAGCCCGAAAATACCGGGAATACCCCCCGAAAAGCTCATCTCCACCATCACCTGACAATGCCACGGTCACATGTTGGCGTGCCATGCGTGTCACCAGCAAGGTCGGAATCTGTGACGCATCAGCGAAGGGTTCATCGTAAACCTGCGCCAAGGAGGGAACCAGATCAAGGGCGTCCTGATCACTGACATAATGTTCGGCGTGATCGGTGCCTAGATGCGCAGCTACAGCTGCGGCGTGCTGCGCCTCGTCGTAACGCGGGTCTTCAAAGCCAATGGAAAACGTCCGCAACGGCCGGGCGCTGTCACGCTGCATCAACGCTACGATGACCGAGGAATCAATGCCGCCAGACAGAAAAGCGCCTAGCGGAACATCAGATAACATCTGCCGCCGCACTGCAGCGGCAAGCACGTGGTCAAGCGCATCGACCGCCGCCCCATCGTTGTCGAACTCCAGCGGATGGGCGGCCGCTTCCTGCGCCACCAGCGGCGCCGACCAGTATGACCGCTGTGCCGGCATCTCGCCCAGGCGGCACTGCCGCGCGTTCAGCTGCATCCAGCAGCCTGTCGAGACTTTGCTTAGTTGCCGGTAAATGGAGAACGGCGCAGGAATATAGTTGTGCCGCATCAACAGCGACAATGCTCGCCGATCCGGACGCGTATCCAGGCCCGGCAAGCCTGCCAAAGCCTTGAGTTCAGATGCAAACACAAAGCTGTCGCCCACAAAACCCGCATACAGAGGTTTTTCGCCCATGCGGTCGCGCATCAGCGTCAGGCTGCGTTCGTGACGGTCCCACAACGCCATGGCAAACATGCCGATGGTCGCCTGCAGGGTGCGTTCCACCCCCCATGCGGCAAAGCAGGCCAGCAGGGTTTCTGTGTCGGAATGCCCCCGCCAGGCGGGGGCATGATGCTCGTGCGCCAACGCTTCGCGCAGCGCCAGGTGGTTGTAGATTTCACCATTCAGCACCAGCACGTAACGCCCGCAGGCGGAATGCATGGGCTGGCCGCCCGCCGGGCTCAGGTCGAGCACGGCAAGCCGTACATGCCCCAGTGCCAGATGGGCGTCGGCGTCTTCCCAATAGCCTTCGTCGTCAGGGCCGCGATGCTGCATGCGAGCACATGCCGACGCAATCAAGCTGCGCTTGTCGCGCAACGGGCCCCAGATTCCGACAATACCGCACATGTCGTCTGCCTCCGCCCCGGCTTCCCGCCGGGATCAACGAAACCCGAACAGATGATTCCACAGCGCCATGATGCGGGCGGTGGAAAATCGGTCGCGTACATCAATGGCCCGGCGCGCCAGCGCTTCGCGCCACTCTGGACGCGCCATGAGATCGCCCAGATGAGCGGCTAACGCTTCGTCGTCTTCAACAGGCGTCACCAGCACGCCGTCGATCTCATTGCGAATGATTTCCCGCGGGCCGGTTTCACAATCAAAGGCCACTACCGGCAATCCGCCTGCCATGGCTTCCAGCAGCGTGTTGGACAAACCTTCCACCCTGGAGCTGAGCACATAGAGATCGGAATCCTGATACCAGTCAGACAGATTTCCGACCCGTCCGGGCATGGACACCCGGCCAAGCAGGCCTTCCTCCTCGACCTGATGTTCCAAAGCTGCGCGTTCGTCGCCTTCGCCCAAGATGACAAGATCCCAATCAGGGAAGAGTTCCGCCAGTTGCGCAAAGGCACGCAACAGCACGTCGAACCCCTTCTGGTGATGCAGGCGGCCCACCGCAAGCAGCCGACGCCGGCCGGCACGCGGTGGCGGCGGCACCACGGGTTCGCCGGCATCCAGCGGCCAGCGGACGGCGTTGGGAATGACCGTCACCTGGGAACCGGGCACATGTTCTTCCAGCCAGGCGGCTGTACCCGATGTCAGCGCCACGACAGCGTGTGCATCAGGGTAGGCACGACGCCGCATTTCTTCCCACGTCCCCGATAAGCCCTGGGCAGGCGGATGCGTGTGCTCTGTGGCGATGACGCGGCAGGCCAGCCCGCGGGCAGCCGTCACCGCCAGCACGGACGCCGTGGTCATCATCCCCAGCACAACGTTGGGCCGCAGTTTTTTGATCAGCCGCCGCAGAGCCAGTACGCGTCTGAGATTGGTAATGGCACCCACCAACGGGTTGCTGCTGGCGCCAGCCATACCCAGGCTGCGGCGATCCACCCCCTCCGGAACGGCATAGGCATCCGTGTCGGGACGACTCTGCGTCACGAGCGTTACACGACACCCTTGCTGCTGCCAATAAGCACACATATCAACGGCCACACGTTCGGCGCCGCCGCCGCTCAGGGAATGGATGACAATCATCAAATGGGGTTGTTCAAGCGGATAACTCAACTCGGTACCTGCAATGCAATCATGAGGTTGCCGCTGCTGGCGCGTCAGGCCGGCGCAAGGCAACAAGCAAATAAGAAAAATACGAAAGGGCATACATCAGGCTGGTGGCCAACATGATGCCGGACACCCCCATGACAGGCGCCAGCACCTGATTCATCACGGCCTTCAAGAGGAAGTTGGCAACCGCAATCGCCGCCATGATGCGGTAACGATTCTGACTGGCCAGCAACTGCACCAGAATCAGCACGCCAAAGTAAAAAGGCACTTGCAGCAAGCCCCAGCGCATGACTTCCGCCACCCGACCGGTGTCTTCAGCAGTGAACGCACCGCGCTCGAAAAGCAGCCCTACCAGCCAGGGTGCCAACAACCAGCCCACCAACGTGACCGCAGCGCCTGCCACCAGCATCAGTGCCGACCATTTCAGAGCCAGCACGCGGGCGCGCTGCGCATCGCCCCGACGCTGCACATCGGCCAGCACCGGCAAGGCGGCACGGCCGACCGACGCGGCCCCCAGGCCCAGCAGTAAGGAAAGCAGCCGCGCCGCATAGCCCAGCGTGGCATTGGCATTGTCGCCGAGCGATGCAGCGGTGTATTGATCGATGGGCCCAACGAAGCTCATGGCCACCTGCCCGATCAGCATCACGCCGGCGGCGGCCATGAGGTCTGGCCAATGATGCGTGCTGAAACCCAACTGGGGGCGGCCCCCCATTCCGTCAGCGCGGCTGGCCAGCCATAGCAGCCAGGCCGACTGCAAGGTATAGCCTACCAGCGTGCCCCACAATAGCGGACCTACGTCATCGGTGAAAGCCAGCATCACCCACACCAGGATGACCGCAGCCGGCACGCCGTCCAGCAGCGTGTTGATATGGCGTTCACGCGCCCTCAACCTGGCAGCGCTGACGCCGGTCATCAAGGTCAACAAGGCTGCCGGTGCAAAAGCCAGTGTCAGCTGCAGGCTCATGCGTCGTGTCTCGGCATCCAGACCCACGCCCGCCACTTCCAGCACCCAGGGCCACGCTACGTAAATGACCACTGCCAGGATGACCCCCAGCAGCATGACCCAGCCCTGCAGTTCACCAAGAAACCGCCGGCGCACCGCCTCGTCATCATCGCGGGCACGCACCAGCACAGGGATCAGGACAACGGATAGCGCACCGACAATAGTGACAGGCAACCAGTTGGCCAGCGTCATGGTGAACTGATAAGCATCCACGACATCGCTTATGCCATATCGATAGGCAACCGCCATTTCCTTGAGGGCCCCTGCCATCTTTCCCAACAGCAGAAAGACCGCCACACGAAATGCCCCCGAGGCGATGCGGCGATGGTCCGAATGCAGGCCGGCCACCCTGGATTGGATACGTCTCAAGTGAAGAACTCCGTTCTGTCGATCGGAGCTTCTTCACCACGACACAGGGGCGCCTTTAGCGCGTGATCAACGGAGAAATTCGGCATACCAGGGCATGGCCGCCCTCAGGCCCGCCACAATATCGTGTTGCGGCGCGTAGCCCAGCAGGGCTCGCGCCTTCCCGACGTCGGCCTGCGAATGACGCACATCACCAGCCCGGAACTCCCCATGCCGGGGCGGGCGATCATAGGCGATGCCCAGTTCACGCAGGGAATCCGCCAGATGGACAAAAAGCTGATTCAAGGAAGTGCGACCGCCATAAGCCACGTTGTAGACCTGATTCACGCCATCGGGGCCGGCCAGCGCAGCCAGCAGGTTGGCCTGGACCACGTTGTCGATATAGCAGAAATCGCGGCTGGTTTCGCCGTCGCCATTGATCACGACTTCGTCGCCGCGCATCATGGCGGCTATCCAGCGGGGGATCACAGCTGCATAAGCGCCTTCGGGATCCTGACGTCGGCCGAATACGTTGAAGTAACGAAGACCCACGCAGGCGCTACCGTAGGCACGCGCAAACACGTCGGCATAGAGTTCATCCACATATTTCGTAACGGCATAGGGTGACAGTGGCCGGCCGATACGGTCCTCGACCTTGGGCAGGCCCGGGTGATCGCCATAAGTTGAGCTGGATGCCGCATATACGAAGGTAAGCACCCCGGCATCGCGCGCTGCCACCAGCATTTTCAGAAAGCCGCCAATATTGACTTCGTCGGTCGTAATGGGATCTTCCAGCGAGCGCGGCACCGAGCCCAGTGCCGCTTGATGCAGCACGTGGTCCACGCCTTCCACTGCCGCACGGCAGTCTTCCAGCCTGCGGATGTCGCCCTCAATGAAGCGGAAGCGTGCCCATGCCGCCGGGCCTACTATTGCTTGCACCTCGTCAAGGTTGTGGTGATGGCCGGTGGCGAAATTATCCAGGCCAACGACATCCTGCCCCGCCGTCAGCAGCGCTTCCAGCAGATTGGAGCCAATGAAGCCGGCGCAGCCGGTAACCAGCCAGCGGCGTGGCTGCGCACGCAGGCCAGCCATGGTTTCGTGAAATTTTTCGATCATGAATGAGCCTTGCGCTTCACAGCCTGAGGTCGGCATCTTCCGCCGACAGGACATACTTCAGGTCGTACAGAATATGGTCTGGCTTGCCCAGTGCCCGCACGGCTGAAGCACCCATGTTCTTGAACTGATCATGCGCCACCGCCAGCACAATGCCGTCGTAAGCCCCCTCGCTGGGCGCGGCCACCGGGTGAATGCCGTATTCCCTTACAGCATCGTCGGGGTCGACCCAGGGGTCGTAGACGTCGACCTCAATATTGTATTCACGCAGTTCACGCACGATATCGACAATACGGGTGTTGCGCAGATCGGGGCAGTTTTCCTTGAAGGCCAGGCCCATCACAAGTACTCGTGAGCCCTGCACCTGAATCGTGCGCTTGGTCATCGCCTTGATCAGTTGCGATACGACGTAACCGCCCATTGCATCGTTCAACCGGCGCCCGGCGAGGATGATTTCCGGGTGGTAGCCGATGCTTTGAGCCTTGTGTGTCAGGTAGTAGGGATCCACGCCAATGCAATGCCCGCCAACCAGACCGGGGCGGAAAGGCAGAAAATTCCACTTGGTGCCGGCGGCTTCAAGGACGGCCTGGGTGTCAATGCCCAGCTTATTGAAGATGAGCGCCAATTCGTTGATCAGTGCAATATTGACGTCGCGCTGTGTGTTTTCGATTACCTTGGCGGCCTCGGCCACCTTGATGGACGGCGCTTTGTGGGTGCCGGCCACGATGATTTCGGCATAGAGCCGGTCAATAAGGTCGGCCACTTCAGGGGTAGAGCCCGACGTCACCTTACTGATGTTTGCCACCCGATGTTTTTTGTCGCCCGGGTTGATGCGCTCGGGGCTGTAACCGGCGTAGAAATCTTCGTTGTAGCGCAGGCCCGACACCCCTTCCAGCACCGGCACGCAGACTTCCTCGGTGGCACCCGGGTAAACAGTGGATTCGTATATGACGATATCGCCGCGCTTGAGCACACGCCCGATAGTTTCGCTGGCGCGTATCAGGGGAGTCAGGTCGGGCTGTTTGTACTGGTCGATGGGCGTGGGAACAGTCACCACAAAAACATTCGCTTCCGCCAGCGTTTCAGCATCCGACGAAAAGCTCAGATGAACGGCTTGTTCCAGCTCTTCGTTTTCCACTTCCAGGGTGTGGTCCCTGCCCTGCTTCAGCTCGTCGATGCGTCTGGCGTTGATGTCGAAACCCAGCACTGAGCGCCGCTTGCCAAATTCCACAGCCAACGGAAGGCCCACATAGCCAAGGCCGACCACGGCGAGTTTTACGTCTTCGATTCGCAAGTTATTTCTCCTATGCGATGCGATGCAACCACCGCTTATCGCGGCTTAGAATTGCGGCGATGATAGTCCCTGCCCAGCGAAGGCAGCAGCAGCCAGGCGGGCCGTCGCCAGGACACAAGCCGCGAATACAGCCAGATATAGACCCAACAGAAGACCGCCAGACTGGCACACAGCGCCCAGGCGTTATCCCACCAGATGGTGGCCGGCACCAGGCCGATGAGTGCCAGCACCCATAAATAGGGTGACGTCATAGCGTTGCACAATGCAGGTACCGCGTGGCGGCGGTCGCGACTGAAGGTGACCCGTACCAGCCGCCGGAACACCAGCTGGTGCAAATGCAGGGCATCGGGCTGGTCAACCGGCACGCCACGCTTGAAACGCCGCCGCCAGATGGAGAACAGCGTTTCGAATACCGGATAAAACAAGACGGCCAGCGCATAGAACGGCGATACGCTGGGGTTGCGCACAACCAATTGCACGGCCAGTTCCGCCAGCATGAATCCTAGAAAATAAGCGCCGCCATCCCCCAGGAACACACGCCCGAAGGGAAAATTCCAAACCAGAAAGCCGAGGGTGGCCGAAGCCAGCGCCGCCGCAATAAGGAAGATGGGAATATCCTGTACCTGCAATGCCACCAGCGCCAGGGAGAGCGCCATCAGCGTCGCAATCATTCCCGCCAGGCCGTTCATGCCGTCAACGATATTGAGCGCATGCGTACAGCCGCCGACGGCCACCATGGTGAATATCAGGGAAATAGGCCAGAAAGACAGCAACCAGTCGGCCCAGGCGATACCGACGCGAGACACCCCCCCCAGAAACCACCAGGCAATGGCGGCAGAGATGAAGGCGGCCATCAAACGCTTGCCTGAACCGACATCTTTAGTGATGTCTTCCAACAGACCGGCCACGAAGACGGGCATGGCTGCAATGAACAGCACGGGCCACAGCCAGGTAAGCGTCATGTTGCTGGGCCCGAGCACCAACATGCCTGCCAGACTGCCGGCCACCACGGCAAGGCCGCCGACGCGAGGTGCCGCGCGGGAATGCATGGCCTGCGGTTTCTTCAGATCGGAATCGCCCGTGAACACGCCATGCCAGCGTTCCGACGCCACGATCAGGCCCCCGACCATGAAAGCCACGATACAGATATAGAGCCAGGTAAATGAACCCCAGAATTGAGGCGAAGTCACAAAGTCCCCATCCAGATTGACAGTGTTCTATTATGCGATGTATTTGTAACGAATCAGCGCTTGCGCACGAAACAGATGCAACAAGAATATAGTAGTGCGCA